>JAMCWV010000073.1 GCA_023481025.1 Gammaproteobacteria bacterium | reverse complement strand
GTTGGTGTATTTCATTGGCCTAGTTTTGGATCTGAGTCAGCGGAGCCGACCGATGCATTTTGCCAAGCGGTCTATCAAGAGCAAGTCCTTCCTGTCGTGTTTGGTGATCCGGTGGCGGTAGAAACCGTGCTGGTGGTCAGCCGCAAGCATGTACAAGCGCCACTGGATGCGTTGCCGCAATTTGAAAGGATTGGGTCGGTCGATGTGTTAATTCACGATGGAAACACCGAACCCGCTACTGATTTGCGAGCGCTATTCGTTGAGCCCTAAAGAACTAGAACAGTGGTTTGCCGCCGTCTTTGATGCGGACTGGTATTTAGCCACCTATCCCGATGTTGCAGCTGCCGAGGTCGAGCCTTGGCAGCATTTTATAACTCATGGTTTTGGCGAAAGTCGTCTCCCTTGCGCCGTTCCTGCATTGCTATTAGAGCCCTTATTGTGGCAATTGCCGGCACAGTCACCGACCGCAACAAAGCCTGAATTGCTGCCTGTCGGCGGGGCCGTCAAGACCGATAACAACAGCCTGCAAGATATCTTGCAACAACTTCAAGACGAGTGGGCCTTAGCGTCTGATAACGGCATTCAGTCCTTGCGTCGTGTTTGTGCCGGCTGGGTGCTTGCGCGCTGGTACGGCAGCTTTGGCTCTGAGTATGCGGCAGAGGTTATCGACTTCACCACTTGGTTGCAGGACGACGAATTGGCTACGCTCGCGCGCTTTGCCGCATTAATGCGACACCCCGGTGTATGGTTATTACGCTTTTCGGCGTTATGGCAATGTTCTCGGCAAGCGCAGGGTAAGACAAATACGCTCGTCGCACGATTGCTTGAGTGCCCGATTTGGCGGCAGTTCCATGCGCCCACGGGACATTTTTATCAGTCAGTATTTCAGCATGACTACCAATTGGCGGTGAGTCTCTTTTCACAGCAGTTACCGGTTGCCGCTATGCCTCTGGGAACGACACTAAGTTTAGACCAAGTGAGTGAGCCAACCTCGTTGTTGGATCGGTTACAGGCGCAGGTGGCGATACCATTTTTGGCTCGCATTGTGCCGAGAAAGCTACGCAGCCGCTGGCACCGTCGACAATTGGTTTCCGTGATCATTCCTTGTTTTAATGCCGAGGCAACAATTGCGACGGCGTTACGGAGTTTATCTGCGCAAACTTGGCCGGCGCTGGAAATAATCGTCGTTGACGATGCATCGACCGATGGCACTGTTGCGGTCGTTCAGCAATGGCAGCAGCGTGACCGTCGTATCCGCTTATTTCAACAGCAGCTCAATCGTGGTGCTTATGCAGCTCGCAATCGAGGTTTGCAGCACAGTCGCGGTGCTTATTTCACCACCCATGATGCGGATGATTGGTCGCACCCTGAGAAAATTGAGCGACAAGTTCGTGCGCTACAGGGAAATTCTGACGCCATGGCAACTGTTTCGCATTGGGTCAGGGCGAGCGACGATCTCACCTACGGACGCTGGCGCTGTGAAGAAACCTGGATCTACCGTAATGTGTCGTCCCTTTTGTGTCGGCGCCAAGTTCTCAATGATATGGGCTATTGGGATTTGGTTTCATGTAACGCCGACACCGAGTATTACTATCGCTTACAGGCCGTCTATGGCAAGGCTGCTATTATTGAAGTTGATCCCGGCGTGGTGCTCGCGATCGGTCGTCAGTCTGCAGATTCTTTGACACAGCACTCGGAAACACATTTGCGTAGCCAGTTTTATGGCCTGCGGAAAGACTATATAGAGGCGGCTTGGGCTTGGCACCGAAGTGGTGAGCGCTTATATCTGCCTGCAGATCCAGAACAGGATCGACCTTTCCCGGCACCGGCGAGCATGTGCCGGAATCGCCCTGAAATCTGTTTGCCGCTGCAAGTCGCTGAGCTGGAGCAAAACCCGTGGTTTGATGAGGCGTGGTACTGCACTCAATACCCTGATGTCGTTGCAAGTGGTATGGATGGTGCTTCGCATTATCTGCTGCACGGCCGAGAAGAAGGGCGAAATCCGGGGCCGCAGTATTGCCGCGAAGCCGAGTTGATTGCTGCGCAGCTTGCGCGCAACGTGCAGTATTGTATTCACCAACAATTAGCACCCACAGAACTCGTCGTGGTGGGGCATTTAGTATCTGCCCAGCAGTTTGGTGCCGAGCGCAGCTTACTGGATATGTTAGCGATGCTGCGTGACCGCTGGCAAGTCACAGTGGCATTACCCAATGCAAGTTCGCCAGACTATGTGAATGCCGTGGCCGCACTCTGCCAGCAAGTAGTCATTTTCCCGTTTCAATGGTGGCATGCTCAGCAACGTCTGAGCCACACGCTGGTGCGACAAGGGGTAGCGGCGTTTCACCAACTCTATCAGCAAGTCACGCCAAAACTGGTTTATGTCAATACCTTGACGCTCTGGCAACCGTTACTTGCAGCACAAGCGCGAGGTCTTGCGAATGTTATGCATGTGCGCGAGTTACCCGCCAACGATAGTGCCCTGTGTGCGCTTCTTGGCGCTTCTGCAGCGGAAATTGCTGAGCATATTCGAACCACATCTGATCGCTTTATTGCCAATTCGAATGCGGTGGCCACTTATTTAGCAGTACCTGAACGGACGATTGTTATTCCCAATGTGATCGCGCCGCATTGGTTCAATATTCCGCTGAGTAACCCGGAACGTAAGCGCCAGCAAGGCAAACCGATACGCGTCGGCATGCTCAGCAGCAACTTGGCGAAGAAAGGTATTGCCGACTTCGTGGCGCTGGCACAAGAATTGGCAGCTGACGATATCGAATGTTGGTTGGTGGGACCGCACTCGGATGATCTCAAGGATTGTCTCCAGCAATGGAAGCAGCACAGCACACTCCCAGCCAATTTGAAAGTCACCGGTTACGTGCAGCGCAGCCAAGCCATTATGGCCGAGCTTGATGTGGTCGTGAACATGTCGCACTTTGCCGAGAGCTTCGGTCGCAGCCTACTAGAAGCGATGGCTGCTGGGCGTCCGGTAGTCTGCTACAGCCATGGTGCTTTGATTGATTTAGTCAGCGAAGACGTAGGGATTCGCGTGGATTTCGGCGATTATCGAGCGGTTGCCGCTGGTATTCGCCAATGTTTACAGGCAGAATTCTACCTCCTTTTTGCACGTGCAGCGCGTCAACATGCGTCGCAGTATCGTGCCGAGCAGATTGCTGAACAAGTAAACGAATTCATATCTCGATTAATATCCAGGTGATCCTTAGTGTCGTACTCTCTGACTAAAACGAATGTTAATTTTCGTGCGGTTCCCGAATTAAGCGCCAGCATTCAGCGCTGGTGTCTGGATTTTCCAGAAGATGGTCGTAACGTCACCGCGGTGGAGTTGGGTGAGGAAGGTTTAACCATCCATGGTTGGCTGTTGCTGCATAATGTGGAGCAGATGCAAACGGTCGAGATCTATGTCCAACAAGGCGAAGTATTAGAATTTTTCCCTCTCACCCATGACCGGCCGGATGTGATCAAGGCGTTTCAGGTTGATGCGGGCTTTTGCCGTTGTGGTTTCAAGCACCAAGTGAAGATTAACCAAGGCGAATTTGCCGTCGGTATTCAGCTGGGTCGAGAGCGTATCGAACTTACCCGCTACCAAGTACAGGGGCCGTTTGCCATTATCCACGGTGCGCAAGGTTGGTTGTTCCTCGACAATGATACGAATAAAAGCGTGGCCCAACACACCGGCGAACTCTTGCTGGACGAGTATCAGCAATCCGATTGGCTGCGCTACATGCAAGGCTTTACTCAGCTAGCAGCGAGCAATTCGACACCTTATGCACTGTTAGTCGCGCCAGCCAAAGAAGCGGTCTACCGGCAGTTTCATCCGCACCCACGCAGCGACGTCACTGTGGTTGAGCAGTTGCAGGCGCTCGCGCCTGACAGCTTTCCTCTGGTGTATCCAGAGTCGCTACTTGCGGCGGCGACACAGCGACCGACGTTTCGGATGAAAGACACGCACTGGACTCACTATGGTGCGATGTTAGCCACCGTGGCTGTATGCCAACAGCTCGGTGTTGACTACAGTGCGGTAAAGAAGCTGTTCGCCAGCGATCGCTACAGTGAACGTGAAGTGGATGGCGATTTAGGCAATAAAGTGTATCCGCCGGAGAAACATAGCGAAGCCTTTTTGAAAGGGAACCGTTATCTGAAGCGGGTGGTCTATGACAATGGCTTAGACAATTTTGGGCGAACGCAAGTCTTTTGGCATCAGAAAGCCTTGGTAAGCGGGCATTGCCTCGTTTTTGGCTCGTCTTCGGCGTATTCCATGTTGGCTTACTTGACGCGGGTTTTTTCGCAGGTAACGCTGATTCACACCGCCGGCAATATTGATCCGGCAATGCTGCATGCATTGCAGCCGGATTACTTGGTCGCGCAAACCAACGGTCGTTTTGTCGTGGTGCCGCCAACTATCGATTACGACCTGCGTGCCACCATTGCTCATAAACTGGCAGCGAAACCTTCTACACAGAGCGACGATTGCATCGCTGCGGCAGCTGCACAAGTGCAGGCACTACCGGAGCAAGCACCAAAATCTGTTGCCAATGCGGCGCAGGTGCTCTTTGCCTGTTTGTCTGGTTAAGGAATCATCTCGTCGATGTCGAGACTAAAATCCTCGCGCATACGCGTTAGATTGGGGTTGTAGCAAGGATCGGCGGCGATAACTCCAGCCCATTTTTGCCGCATATAACGAATCTCTCGTAGCTCACGCGCCTTTTTCTCGGGGGTGTCTTCTTTGCCCCGCGTTTTCGACTCATAGTGGTAGAGTTCTGCGTCGGGTGTGAAGAGGTTGCGATAACCTTCAGATTGTACTTTCAAGCAAAAATCGACATCGTTAAACGCGACCCGGAGATCTTCTTCGAGGCCGCCGACCTTTTCAAATATCTCACGCCGAACCACTAAACAGGCAGCGGTGACAGCACTTAAATTCTGCGTGGTCTTCAAACGCTGCTGATGACCAGGCTCACTGCGGTGATAGTGTTTGTGGCTATGGCCTGCAAGACCCCAAATACCGAGCACCACGCCGGCATGTTGAACCGTGTTGTCAAAGAAATAGAGTTTGGCGCCGACGCAGCCAATATTTGGCCGCACAGCATGACGAACCATGTTGGTTAACCAGTCGCGATTAATCACTTCGGTGTCATTATTGACTAAGGCGATGATCTCACCCTGAGCTTTCGAGACTGCGTAGTTGTTGATCGCTGAGTAGTTGAATGCTTCATCATAACGAATAATGCGCACGCGTGGGTTCCGTTCAAGGATTCGGAACCAAGTGAGAGTGTCCGAGCGGCGGCTCTGATTATCAACAAGAAGAATCTCATAGTTCGGATAACTTGTGCGCTCCAAAATACTTTGAATACAGGTCCGTGTTATTTCCATCGCGTCCCGAGTGGGGATGACTAAACTCA
>JAMCWV010000100.1:2699-5421 GCA_023481025.1 Gammaproteobacteria bacterium | reverse complement strand
TGACGAATAATAACACAAGCGTGCGTTGTCGATGTCGCTTTGGTTAATTTTGTTCGCGGCTCCCGCGCAAGTTATCGTTGGTGATATTCACGGACTGAATACTTTTGAACATCAACCGACGAAAGTCGCGGCAATGGAAGGCGTTTGGGAAACCCAGCGTGGTGCGCCACTGTTGCTATTCGCGTGGCCGGATCAAGAGGCGCAAACGAATCATTTTGAAGTCGGAATTCCGCGGCTTGCGAGTTACATCTTAACCCATGATTGGGACGGTGAAGTGCAGGGGTTGAACGAAGTGCCGCGTGATGAACAACCACCGGTTGCGATTGTCTTTTGGGCTTTTCGCGTCATGGTTGGGATCGGCTTATTGATGCTGGTTTTTGCTATTGCTGGCTTAGTCTTGCGCCGTAGGGAAGCCTACACACGTACCCGTTGGTTCTTGCAAGGACTGCGCTTGATGGCGGTAACTCCATTCATTGCCGTATTGGCTGGCTGGTTTGTGACTGAAGTTGGTCGTGCACCGTGGTTAATCTATGAAGTCATGACGCATGCAGAAGGTCTCACACCGTCACTGACTGGTGGCATGGCGTTGTTTACGTTAATTGGCTATGTCGCAGTTTATTCCGTGGTATTTGCAGCGGGATTATATTATCTCATGCGCGTGTTACGCGTTGGTCTCGCACCTGAGCATGAAATGACCACAGCAAGTCCGTCACAACGTGCGAAACGGCCATTTTCCGCAGCCAGTGCGTCTTGGGAAGAAGAGGAGCAACAGTCATGAGTGAACCCGTGTTCGATTTAACTATTATTTGGGCAGCAATTATTGCGTTCGGCGTCATTATGTATGTGCTCATGGACGGTTTCGACCTAGGGCTTGGCGTCTTATTTCCATTCGCACCGAGTGAGGAGGCAAGGGATGTGATGATGAACTCAGTTGCGCCAGTCTGGGACGGTAATGAAACTTGGCTAATACTTGGTGGTGCCGGATTATTGGCAGCGTTTCCCTTGGTTTATGCAGTATTTTTGCCTGCGTTGTATATCGGCGTATTTCTCATGCTCGCGGGTTTGATTTTCCGCGGTATAGCCTTCGAGTTTCGTTTTAAAGCGAAGAGTTCGCGCTATTTATGGAACTGGTCATTTGCCATTGGTTCAACTGTTGCAGCATTTGCTCAAGGTGCTGTGGTCGGTGCTTATATTCAAGGTTTTCGGGTTGAAAATATGGCGTATGTGGGTGGCGCACTCGACTGGTTAACGCCATTTACACTCTTGACCGGATTTGGACTAGTTGCGGGCTATGCGCTGCTCGGCGCAACGTGGCTGATTATGAAATCTGAGGGCAGTATTCAGCAGTGGGCATTTAAAATTACGCCGCTACTGCTGATTGTCGTGTTGCTTGTATTTTCACTGGTCAGTGTCTGGACACCCTTTGTCGATCCGTTCGTCAAAGATCGCTGGTTCAACGGTATCAGCGCGATTTGGCTCTTACCTTTACTAGCTGTGCTCTGCGCCGGCTGGATCTTACGTTCGGTCAAACAGCGTCGTGATGGCTCACCATTTGTTGCGACCATGGGCATGTTTTTGTTTACCTACCTCGGACTGCTGGCAAGTAAATTCCCTTACGTTGTGCCGCCAAACTATACTTTGTGGGACGCGGCATCAGCACATTCATCACAGCTATTTTTGTTGCTTGGGTTATTATTCGTCATCCCAATCGTGTTAGTTTACACCGCTTGGACCTATTGGGTTTTCCGCGGCAAAGTCAAGGCAGGCGTTGGCTATCATTAATTGCAGGCAACAGTAACACGGTGACTGTGAAGTTTGTTCAAGAAAAGCGTTATTTAAGACAGCTAAGAGCGACGTTAGGTCGCTCTTTGTTGTGGTCGTGGCTGTTTGGCAGCATTCAAGCACTAACGATTGTGCTTCAGTTTGCACTGAGCGCGTGGTTGATTGAAGCGTTTTTTCGGGAGCAATTGGCAGACACCAAGTGGTTATGGTGGTCGTTGTTACTCACGATACTTATTCGTGTGGTGGCTGGATTTTGCTATAAATCGTTTTCACTCAGTGCCGCAACAGCAGCGAAAATGAAAGCCCAGCAACAAGTATTAGATTATTGGCAGTGGCAGCTCAGCCAGGGTGATTGGCAGGTGAATAAGAATACCAATTCGGCCAATGATTTGATCGAGCCGATTGAGCAATTGTCCGGTTATTTCGGTCGTTATTTACCGCAGTTGTGGATTGCGCTGTGGCAGCCTTTAATCATTCTCATCGTCGTCTTTTATTTAAACTGGCTTGCGGGTTTATTTCTGCTTCTGACTGCACCGCTGATACCGCTCTTTATGGCATTGATTGGCATGGGGGCGGAGCGTGTACATCATCAGCATCTCGTTTCGATTCAACGCTTGTCGGGTATTTTCATTGATCGAATTCGCAATTTAACCTTGTTGTTTTTGTTGCAAAAACTTCCCATCGCAGGACGACAGATTGACGCGGCAAATGAAGAATATCGACAGCTTAATATGAAGACGTTGCGGATTGCTTTCTTATCATCAGCGGTTCTTGAATTTTTTGCAGCGATAGCCATTGCCGCGATTGCGATTTATATCGGTTTTTCCTTACTTGGTTATTACGCGTTTCCGGCGGCAGAGAGTCTGACCTTGTTCTCTGGGCTTTTAATTTTGCTTTTGGCGCCTGAATTCTTTCAGCCCTTGCGCCAGCTGTCGCAGTC
>JAMCWV010000100.1:0-2626 GCA_023481025.1 Gammaproteobacteria bacterium | reverse complement strand
AGTATTATCATGATCGCGCAGCAGCTTTGGGTGCCGCTTCGGTTTTATCTGCGCAGATCGCACCAGAGGAGGCCGATATAGTAAGTGAAATGTGTGCTTTACCACTGCAATCGAAGCCATTGGTTTTTTCCTATCCAAATCGGCAATTAGCGATTCACTATCCAGCGTTGAACCTAGAAGCTGGACAAATGACGTTATTGACCGGCCCCTCGGGTAGCGGCAAAAGTACCTTACTTCAGTTACTCGCGGGACTACTTCCAGGTTTGCAGTTTTGTGCTGCTGGAAATGAAGCGGATCGTCCTCTTAAGCTACGAAACATCGCCTACTTACCGCAAACGCCCTGGATAAGGAATGCAAGTGTGTTGACTAACCTAGCGACTCTATTACCGTTTGAGCAACAACCTGAGCAATTATCGGGTTCTGCAAAAACTGCGTTGGTAGAACATGCTATGGCGGTTTGCGGCCAGCTTGGTTTAGAACCAATGTTGAGCCGTCTACCATTGGGGCTCAATACGAACATGTCGGAGTTTGGTGCGGGCGTCTCTGGTGGTGAAGCAAAGCGAATTGCGTTAGGGCGTTGGTTACTTGCGAACAATTTAGGGTTTAAACCGGACCTGATGTTACTCGATGAGCCAACCGCGGAACTCGATCAGGCCAGTGCAGAGTTGGTTGTCAGCGCATTGCAAGCATTGAAACTGGGTGGTGTGTGTCTTGTCGTTGCTAGCCATCGCAACGATTTTGCATCGCTTGCTGATCAAGTCATTGCGCTTAAAGCTAGAGAGGAGCAATCATGCGATTAACGCCCGGCTTCTTTCGACGGGGATTCCGTCAACAACGAAAACGACTCCTATTAGGCTTCGTTCTCCTCAGTATAACCGCTTTGGCAGGAATAGGTCTGCTGGCGCTTTCAGGCTGGTTTATTACCGCGACGGCTTTAGCAGGTTTGGCGACAACCATCGTTTTGATTGATGTTTTTACCCCCGGCACCGGTATTCGCTTCTTTGCTTTATTGCGCACAGTGGCGCGTTATTTCGAACGCTTAATTCATCATGATGCGGTTTTACGCATTCAAAGTTGGTGGCGAAGTCAACTATTCCGACAGGTGAGTCAGTTCTCACCGGCTCGATTTGTCCAGTTAAACACAGCGACTATGCTGCAGCGTTTGACGCAAGATTTAAACACACTCGACGCTTGGTATCTTCGTATTATCGCTCCGCCGTTTGCGGCCGGATTGGCGCTACTGGTGGTTTGGTTGCTGATTGTGTTCACCAGTTTCTCGGGGCACTTTTGGCTCCACATTATTACTGCCTCGGGGTTCGTTTTAATGTGGCTGCTCGCTGTTCCGATAAGTCAGCGTTTAAGTCATCAACGTGGACGCGCAGAAGTACGCCAGCAGCAGTTAGTGCGGGAAAAAAGTATTGAGTTGTATGATGGTGCGGCAGAATTGATGTCCGCGGGACGTTGGCAGGCAAATTCCGACGCTGTCGCTGAGATCGCTGTGCAACAGCATAGCTGGCAAGAGCAACGTTTACGACGACTGGCCATTATTGAAATGGTGGTCACTACAATGTTGCAGATTCTCGCTGCAGTAGTCTTGCTTTACGGGCTAATGGCTTACCACGGCGAACAACTAAGTTTACCCGTAGTAGTGTTGCAGGTGTTAGCGATTTTGGCTCTGTCTGAGGTGCTCTTACCGGTGGTTGAGCAGGGAGGGCAAGTTGGACTTGTTAATGAAGCACGTACACGGATCCATGAAAGTTTTGCGATGCCCGCTTTTGCTACAAAGCGGTTTGTTGGTTTGCGTCTGCATGACGACGTTTTGATTCGACGCGGAGAAATTACTGCAGTTACCGGCGCTTCCGGACTAGGGAAGTCGACGATTGCGAATATGGCGGCGGGTCTTTTACCGAATCAGGGGCGCGTTGTGTTTGCCGATGAAGGTCTTCGCTCATTGTATCAGAGTGAAAACTGGTTAACTGTCATGGGTTATCTGCCGCAGGCCAATCACGTTTTAGCTGGAACGATTGCGGCAAATTTGCGAATTGCCGCACCTCAAGCTTCCGAGCAGCAATTATGGTCCGCTTTGGCATTTGCATCATTAGACTTGGAAGTGAGGGCCATGCCGTTACAATTAGACACCTGGCTGGGTACTGGCGGTATAGCTATTTCAGGAGGTCAAGCGCGGCGGCTAATGTTGGCTCGTTTGTATTTGCAGGACCCTGAATTTGTGATTTTAGACGAACCGTTCACTGGTATTGACCGTGACCACCAATTCGTCATTAAGCAGCGTGTTGAAGGTTGGCTGGCGAATAAAACTGCACTCGTGCTAGGTCACGATTTAGACAGCCTGCCGAAAGCTGACATTGCGATTCGCCTGAGCGCGAGCACATAGGTAAATTCTATAGAAAACAATACATTAAAATTACGGCTCGGAGCCGGAAAGCTTGGCTTACGACTAGCGCGAAACTATCCTTGGTTAATTTTTGTTACATATCAGCAGGTGTAGTTGTTGTATTTTTATGTGATGATAAAATTCGATATTGAATTTAAATAGGTTTCATCGCATGCAGATTACTAGCCGGATTTTTCTCGGGGCGCTTTTCAGCTCATCGTTAAGACTCAGATA
>JAMCWV010000150.1 GCA_023481025.1 Gammaproteobacteria bacterium | reverse complement strand
TAAGTTGCATGTGCGTACCACATTACATCATGAGGAGTGTGAGTTTGCTTATCGAGACAGCATTTTCAAAAGACCAGCGCATCGGCATTGGTTTATAACAGGTGTTCATTTCTTCTTTCCAAAGGCTTGGCAACCGGTGCTTGGCTATCCTGACCTTGCTAGATTAGCGCCTGATGCTACGGCGGAGCAGATCATGGCGCATGTGATTATGGTTCGCCAACAGAAGCTTCCTGATCCTGCACGGATCCCAAACGCAGGCAGCTTTTTCAAGAACCCTGTTGTTTCCCAGTCGGAATGTCAGCGTTTACAGGCAAATTTCCCCGGGATGCCAGTGTTTGTTCAAGCAGATGGAAACTGCAAATTGGCAGCCGCATGGTTAATTGATAAAGCTGGGCTAAAGTCGCTGACCGCTGGTGGTGCGGCTGTGCATGAACGCCAAGCTTTGGTGTTAGTGAATAAGGACGATGCGTCAGGTGCTGATGTTCTGTCGCTGGCTGAGCAAATACAAACAAGTGTACGTGAACGGTATGGTGTTGAGCTCGAACCGGAAGTGCGCTTATTGCATGATCACGGGCTAATTTACTCATGAGCTATGATCACAACGAAATCGATTCTTTGCTGATTCAAAAGCTTGCCGATGGGCAGTTCCATTCCGGGCAGCAGTTGGGCGAAGAGTTCGGGCTATCGCGTGCAGCAATCAATAATCACATTGAAAAACTGGCAAGTCTCGGTTTAGATATCTATCGGGTGACGGGCAAGGGCTATAAACTTGCCAATCCGATTCAGCTGCTGGACAGCATAAAGTTTCAATCCCATTTGCAGCCTCAAACAAGCGAGAGTCTGGTTACACTAAAGCATGTCACTGAATCGACTAACGATGACATTAAACATCAGCTGGCAACGCTGAGTAAGCTGCAGGCCGGTACTGCGGTCTTGGCCGAAATGCAAACCAAGGGACGGGGACGGCGTGGCAAGCAGTGGTTTTCTCCATTCGGAAATAATCTCTATATGTCGGTTTATTGGCCGTTGCCACAAGGTTTAAACAGCGCTATCGGATTAAGTGTTATTCTTGGCATAGCTGTGGCTGAAACCATAATCGATGCAGGTATAGATGGTGTTAGCTTAAAATGGCCGAACGACGTGTACATTCATCGGCAAAAGGTAGCTGGTATCTTGGTTGAGCTTGAAGGACAAGCCCAAGGTGAGGGACACGCGATTGTTGGTATAGGGGTTAATCTAGCGTTGACGACCAATGCGCCAATCGACCAACCTTTTACCGCAATTCAAGAGCATCTAGATGAAGAACTTGACCGCAATCAATGGGCTGCAAAACTTTATAGTCATTGTTTGCAGTTACTTCATGAACATGATGCACAAGGCCTTGGCCCATTTATTCAGCGCTGGCGAGCGCTTGATCACTTCTATCAACAGCCGATCAAGCTGTTATTAGGCCAACATGAACAGGTTGGCATTGGACTCGGTATCGATGACTTGGGCGCATTCTTGTTGAAGCAAGGCGACGAGGTGAAACGTTATTTTGGGGGCGAAATTAGTGTCCGTGACATTACTGCTTGAGGTTGGCAACACCGCTTGGAAACTGGCAATTTACCAGGTTGCTGACCAACCAAAATCTCTGGGTCGTGGCCAAGGTTTTGCTGCACTTGAGGCGCTGTTGCTGACCTTAGATTTCGACAGTGTAGCGGTCGCGTCAGTGGCTGCAAGTGAATTTACTGAAGCGTTACAACAGTTTGCTTTGCAACACAATAAGCACGTATTCGTTGCAGAAACGGAAACCGGTTTTGACCTCACGCACTGTTATGCAAACCCAAGTACCTATGGCGTTGATCGCTGGTTGACCTTGCTCGTGGCCAGAGCTGAACAAACAAATGCGATGATTATTGACGCGGGAACCGCAGTGACTCTCGATGTGATTGATCATGAGGGCCATCATTTTGGGGGGTGGATAAGCCCCGGTTTTCGCTTGATGCAAGAGTCGTTAATTCAGCGCAGCAGTAAGCTCCGAGTCACTGATAAAGCACCAGAAGAAGCGTTGGGGACGAGCACGGAACACGCTGTTTATCTTGGCTGTCAGGCAGCATTACGTGGTTTTGTTGAACAGGCTTTACAGCGCAGCGAGGAATCGTTTGGTGCGCAAGGCTTCAAGTGTTACTTGACGGGTGGGGATCATGACCATATCAGTAGCGAACTATTTAATCGCTTCAATTGTCGTGTTGAGCGCCGACCGGATTTAGTTTTAGAAGGCCTCGCTCGTTGGTTCGAACAGAGGCCTGTTTAAGGGCAAACGCACGCTTACGACAAGCGTGCTTTAAAGTCTTCGTAACCGAACCGACGCACCAACTCAAACTCACCATTGCTGCGTAAAATACCGATAGAAGGGTGCTCAACACCGTTGAAGAACGATGTTTTCACCATAGTGTAGTGAATCATGTCTTCAAAAATAACCCGATCACCGGGTTTAAGCTCATGGTCAAACGAATACTCACCAATCACGTCACCCGCCAAACAGCTATTGCCACCAAGACGGTAGGTGAATGGCTTCACGCCCGCATCTGTTGCATCGGTAATGGCTGGGCGATACGGCATTTCTAACACGTCAGGCATATGTGCGGTAGCAGAGATGTCTAAGATTGCGATTTTGCCGTGATTCTCAACGATATCGACAACTTCTGATACCAGCGGACCGGTTTGCCATGCAACGGCTGACCCCGGCTCTAAAATCACCTCGATGTCATAGGTTTCGCGTAAACGTTTAAGCTGAGCAATCAGATGGTCAACGTCGTAGCCTTTGCGAGTCATTAAGTGCCCACCGCCAAGGTTCAACCACTTTAATTGTGGTAGATACTTAGCAAAACGCTTCTCAACTGCGGCTAATGTCCGCTCAAGTGCGTACGAGTCACACTCACACAAGTTGTGCACGTGAAAACCTTCAATACCGGTTAAATCGACACCTTCTAATTGCGCTGCAGGCACGCCTAAGCGTGAACCCGGTGCAGACGGGTCATACAACTCAGTTTCGGCTTCACGATGCTCGGGGTTGATCCGTAGGCCCATGGAAACACCGGCAGCAGTGCACTGCTCCCGATAGCGATGCCATTGAGTCAGGCTATTAAACGAAATATGGTTACAGTGCTTTAAAATGACTTCGATGTCGTAGTCTTTGTAGGCAGGTGAGTAAGCATGTACTTCGCGGCCGAAGGTATCTGCAGCAAGCTCTGCTTCCCATGCTGAACTGGCAGTGCAGCCTTTTAAGTAATTACGCACAATTGGGAACGAGCTCCACATTGAAAAGCCTTTGAGGGCCAGAATAATATGGGCACCACTTTCCTGTTGCACGCGTTCCATCAACTCAAGATTGGCAATTAGCTTGCTTTCATTGAGCACATAACACGGCGACGGAATGGCTGGTGAAAGATACGGATTCGACATACGACTATAACTCCTGACAAAAACCGGCTCCTAAGAGCCGGTTATTTCACTAAAGCAAGGTTACTCAGCTAGTGGATTCTGGTCAACTTCAACAACTTGCCAAGGCAGGCCGTATTTGTTGAGGCGATCCATGAATGGGTCTGGATCGAACTGTTCCATATTCCAAACACCAGGCTTCATCCAAGCACCTTCGAGCATCAGTGATGCGCCGATCATCGCTGGTACACCTGTGGTGTAAGAAACAGCTTGCGCGCCTACTTCGATGTTACATGCTGCGTGATCACAGTTGTTGTAAATAAAGATAGTTTTCTCTTTACCATCTTTAATACCTGTGATGTAAGTGCCGATACAGGTTAAACCTTCATAGCCTTCTGCTAATGAACCTGGGTTTGGCAACACCGCTTTTAAGAACTCGAGCGGTGCAATTTTCTGACCATTGAAGTCAATTGGCTGAATTGAAGTCATGCCAATACCTTCAAGCACACGCAAGTGATTCAGGTAAGCTTCACCAAAGGTCATCCAGAAACGCGCGCGTTTGATGGTTGGGAAATGCTTGACCAGTGACTCGAGCTCTTCGTGGAACAGCAAGTATGATGCACGCACGCCAACGCCCGGATAATCGAGGTCTTTACGCACGCTGATTGGATCGGTTTCAACCCACTCACCATTCTCCAAGAACTTACCGCGTTGAGTAATTTCACGGATATTGATTTCAGGGTTGAAGTTGGTTGCGAAGGCTTGACCGTGGTCGCCGCCGTTACAATCAACGATATCTAAGTAATGGATTTCGTCGAAGTAATGCTTCGCTGCGTATGCGGTAAAGACGTTGGTCACACCTGGATCAAAACCTGAGCCGAGCAATGCCATCAAGCCGGCTTCTTTAAAGCGCTCGTGGTAAGCCCACTGCCAGCTGTATTCGAATTTTGCTTCGTCTTTTGGTTCGTAGTTTGCTGTGTCTAAATAATGTACGCCGGTGGCAAGACATGCATCCATGATTGGCAAGTCTTGGTAGGGTAAGGCGACGTTAATGACCAGTGCAGGCTGCACTTTCTCAATTAAAGCGACGAGCTCGTCAACGTTGTCAGCGTCAACCGCGTAGACGCCAACGACACGATCTTTACCTGCTTCTTCCTGTAATTTCTCACACTTAGAAACAGTCCGCGAGGCCAAGTGAATTTCATCGAAATACTCTGGCAACATCGCACATTTTTTTACGACGACGCCGCTGACTCCACCGGCACCGATAATCAAAACTCGAGACATAATATTCACCCCTTTTTTTGCTTGGGTCGTGTATATAAAACGGGCGAGATTTTGCCTACGCCCGTGTTTAAATGCAATGATTATTCGCGAAAAGCTACTCTTTTTCCGCCTTATCCATTCCTAAATATTTATGCATGAATGCCCATTGGTCTGCGATCTGCTCAATGGCCATCCATGTTGGTGTGCCCGCTCCGTGCCCTGCGCGCGTTTCAACGCGTAAAAGGACTGGGTTGTCACACCCTTGATCGCGCTGCATCACGGCTGTGAATTTATAACTGTGCCATGGTACCACACGATCATCGTGATCGCCTGTGGTGATTAACGTTGCTGGGTAGCAAACGCCAGGCTGGGTATTGTGCTGCGGTGAATAGGCATGCAGTGCAGCAAATTCCTCAGGATTCTCACTGAGACCAAAGTCACTACTCCAAGCTCGAGCATTAGCACTTGGGGTATGATAACGCAACATATCTAAGACGCCTACAGCAGGCAAAGCGACGGCAAATAACTCTGGTCGTTGCAGCATGACTGCAGCAACTAACAAACCACCATTTGATCCGCCCTGAATTGCTAGCTTGGACGGTTGCGTATAGTTCTCTGCAATTAAAAACTCGGCGGCTGCAATAAAGTCATCAAAAACGTTCTGCTTGTTGAGTGTTGTGCCAGCGCGGTGCCAAGCATCCCCATATTCCCCACCACCGCGCAAGTTCGGAATCGCGACGATACCGCCTTGCTCAAGCCATGCGGTGCCGTTGTAAAAAAAT
>JAMCWV010000005.1 GCA_023481025.1 Gammaproteobacteria bacterium | reverse complement strand
TAATCAGCATAATAAGGCCCTGAGACTATGTACCACAAACAAACAGCGACGTTGCGCAATCATCAACGTAGTACCCGCAGAGTATTCTTGAGATCTGGACTATGCATGGCGGCTTTCGTGTCCACTGCAGCAACGGCAAGCCTGGATTATCCAGAAGCAAACACGCTGGTTCCCGACGGAGTTAAGCGTTATGAGGTCTCCGGTTTTCCAGAGCGAGTGGTATTGCTACCTGGGCAGAATGCAGCCACCGAACACAGCGTGAGCTGGCGCACCAATAGTGCAGTAGAACATTCAATTGTACAAATTAGCCGCGCGGAGAATACCCCTGGACTGCATTTAACCGCCTATCAGGTAACCGGTGAATATAACGTACTGGAAACTGAAAATGGTGTTGCCCACCATCATCAGGTGGTTCTTGATGAACTGCAGCCAGATACTTTGTACGCGTATCGGGTAGCGGGTGATAACACCTGGAGTGACTGGTATCAGTTTCGCACGCCGGCCGCCGAATTTGCAGATTACACAGCACTGTACTTCGGTGATGCGCAAAATGCGGTGCGCTCACATTATTCACGCACGGTGCGCGAAGCCATTCTCACTGCGCCCCGGGCCAAAGTGATGCTGTACGCCGGCGACTTAGTGAACTCGCGCTACGGTGTGCATGATGATGAATGGGGTGAATGGTTTGACTCAGCGGGCTGGATGGGTGCGTCGGTGAGTCAGCTGCCAGCAGCAGGTAATCACGAGTTCGTCGAGGATGAGCATGAGTATCGCCACTTGGTCGAGCACTGGCCAGCGCAATTCAAGGTTGCGGACAATGGACCTGAAGGTTTGCAAGACACTGTGTATTACGTTGACTACCAGGGTGTGCGGTACATTGCACTGGATTCAACAGAAGCATTGCAAAGCGATGAGAAAGCCCGCCTGCAAGCGGATTGGATGCGCGAAATCCTGGCTGACAACCCGAATAAATGGACCATCGCATTTCATCATCACCCGATGTTCTCGGTGTCTTTGGGGCGTGACAACCCACCACTGCGTAATTATTGGCAGCCGGTGTATGAAGAGCTTGGTGTTGATTTAGTCTTGCAAGGACATGATCACACCTATGGCCGCGGACATGATATTGGTGTGGCTGCAGACCCTGAGGCGAGTGGCCCGATGTACGTGGTTTCTGTGGCTGGGCCGAAGATGTATCTGGTCAGTGAACAGGCGGAACAGTCGATGAACCGTAATGCCGAGGATGTGCAGTTGTTTCAGGTGATTGACTTTACTGCTGACACGCTGGCTTATCGCTCGTTTACGGTGACCGGCGAGCTCTACGATGCCTTCGACCTGGTGCGTAACAAGGATGGTGCGGTGCGTGTTACGGATAAAGCACCGGACACGCCGGAAATTCGTTGTACCAATCCTTCATCCATGCGGGAAACGCGCTGTTGGAATGGCACTGAGCTGATTCATGCACCCGTATCAGGTAAAGGCGACTAATTGCTACTGTGAGAGTGCAATGTAAAAGGCGCCAGGTCAGAGATGACCTGGCGCCTTTTTAGTTTGTTATGTGCTGAGATTAGGAGTCGATGGAGGTTGGCTTCGGCTTTTTAACTTTCTTGCCGTAGAGCTTTTCTCGTTGGGCCTGCATGGCTTGCTGACGTTTGCTACGCCGACGCTCGAGGATACGTTTATGCACATACTCACGCCGCGCAAGGGTTTGCCGTTGGCGCCAGGCCAGCAGCATCCCCAGGATTAAAATAACCCAGGAAAAAATATTCGAAATGGCCTGCACTGCACTACGCGAGGTGCGTTCGGTTGCCGGATCCATTGCAGGGGTGGCAATCACGAAAACCTCATATAGCAACGGCAGCACAAATAATATAGCGAAAAAAAGCGCTAAAGTGACTACGAACGTTCGGAACCAGCGCAGTTGAAACATGGACGGTTTGGATGATGAAGCACTCATCTGAATTCACTCAGCAAATTACGATTAATTAGTATGAATCAAGTGTGCCGTGAAATGCATTGGGTTACAATGCCAGCATGTATTTGAAGTGAAGCAAAGGTAATTATATGAGCTCTATTCCACATGTGGATATGAGTCGCTTTGACAGCGACTTTGAAGGTTTTGTGCAAACCATTGGTGAAGGTTATGAAGTCAATGGCTTCGTTGCGTTAACTCAACATGGTATCGACACTGATATTATTCATGATGCGCTAGATATCAGCCGTGAGCTGTTTGACTTGCCGGAAGAGATTAAGAAGCAGTACCACAAACCAGGTCAGGGTGGCGCGCGTGGCTATACCCCATTTGGGACTGAGATTGCCAAAGATGCGCAGCATGTAGATTTAAAAGAGTTCTGGCATGTGGGCCGCGAGATAGAGGGCGAGCCAGCATACCCGCAACTGCTGCCAAATATTTGGCCACAGGAAGTACCTGAATTTAAAACCCGCATGCTCAATATTTTTGCGGAGCTGGACAAGCTGGGTCGCCGGGTATTGCAAGGCATCGCAGTGTATCTGGGGGAAGAACGTGATTACTTTGATAGCCGGGTCAATATGGGCAACTCAATTCTACGCCCGTTGCACTACCCGCCAATTATTGACGAAGGAACACCGTCAGTGCGTGCTGGCGCCCATGAAGACATTAACGTGATCACCTTATTGGTGGGCTCGCGGGAACCTGGCCTGGAAGTATTGGCTAAATCTGGTGAATGGATTCCAGTGACCATTATTGACGGTGCTATTATCTGTAACGTAGGTGACATGTTACAGCGCCTGACCAATGGCGTGCTGCCATCGACCACGCACCGGGTGGTCAACCCGCCTGCACCTTACAGTCATAAATCGCGTTACTCGATTCCGTTCTTTTTGCACTTTAACCCTGACGTGGTGATTGATGCATTGGAAACCTGTCATAGCGACGACAATCCGAAACAATTTGATCCCATTACCGCAGATGATTACCTCAATGAGCGCCTGCGTGAAATCGGTTTGATTAAATAAGCGCCTCGCGCTCATGTCGCTGTTTGTCAAATAGCGTATAAACCCCGGTTGCCCGCTGCTCACCGTTATCGGTAAGCACGGTGGCACCCGGGGCATCATAATTGCTCTTCCCTTCGTAACCCGCACAATGTGGACATAGCCATGGCAAACGCCCTTGTTGTAAGACTGCTAACACAGGTTTCAGCGGCGTATGCAGGCTGACATAAAACCAGCCGTCAAGCAGGCGCACCTCTTCGGTGCCATAGGGCTGATTCAACAGGGGCGTAGCATTGGCAAACAACGACACGTGTTGATTATGCACCACCCGATGTTGCTCGGTCTGGTGGGGGTGCTCACATTTAACACAATGCTGTGCAGGTTGGCTAGGGCGGGAAACAGGTAACTGAATACTCATGGCGAACTCCGTTGGTTTGAATGGTTCGCGCGCAATGCGCGCTTTAGCGGTATTTCTTAGCCGCCCGCAAGTTGCTGTTAAATCGGCGGCGCGCACTTAACAAGCGCACTCACTAAGACTACGCCATAGACGTCAAGCTGTCTAGACGTCTACATTAGTTAATTTGAGGTCAGACCTCGCCTCAAAGCCAGGCCCTGTGGTACTTTAGCCAATCAAACTAAGCCCATATATTTTTCTGGAACCCTCGCTGTTATGAATTTATTGCTCCGCTTACTCTGGATTTTACTTAAGCGCGCTCGTGTTGCGCGAACGCACCCATTGGCAACACTTCGTGTACGCTCGCGCGCGCTACCCAATGATCTCGATTTCAATATGCATGTGAACAATGGGCGCTACCTGAGCTTTGCTGATCTTGGCCGGGTGGACTGGTTCGTGCGCTCTGGCTGCCTTGAAGTGGCCCGCAAACACAAAGCGATTCCGGTGATTGGCGATGCCACTGCACGCTTTATTCGCCAGTTAAAGGCGTTTGACCGATTTTACGTGGAAACCCGACTGCTTGGCTGGAATGAGAAATGGGCGTTTTTGGAGCATAGAGTATTAGATAGTGACGACCGGGTGGCGGCGATTATCGTCGTGCGTGGCATGTTCTGGAATAAACAGGGCGGCCTGACACCTAGCGAGCTGCTTGACGCGACGGGTCATGCTCATATCGAGTCGCCACAACTGCCAGGCTGGGTGGCGCATTGGGCACAGACCCTGGATGAATTAACGGCGTCCGCTAAAGCCTCAAAATCAGCTGAATAAAAGCAACAGGCAAAAAAAAAGCGCCCCGGGGGAGGGGGCGCCGTAAGTCACTCTTAACGCAACACATATCAGGGTGTCATCCATGACAAAAAATTAAGAGTGAATGCTCTTGAGCAGGGCTCATTTGCATATTCAGAATAGCTAAATTTGGGTGCCTGTGAATGCTGTTTACAGTCTTTTTACTCACTGCTTAAAGACTAGCCGCTTGGCCCAACGACAAAGGGTCTGCGATTTGCTAATCTGACACCCAGGCATGGTAAGTGATTCACTTACTTCTTATTTTTATAAGGGACTAGGCGTGGACTGGCTGATTACGGGATTGTTATTTGTACATGTCACTACAGGTTCAGTGGCGCTGATCAGCTTTTGGATTCCGCTTATGGTAGCGAAAGGCAAGCGCGCGCATCGGGTAACCGGGCGGGTGTTTGCCATCAGTATGATCATCAGTGGGTTGCTGGCGATGGTTTTGGCGTCATTTCATCTGACCTCGCCAGCTTGGGTTAATGGCTCGGCAGACACGCGATTGCAGCTTGGCTGGATGATGCTGTACCTGGGTTTATTGTCGGTTGTATTAGTACTCTTTGGTTTAAAAACAGTGCGGAATAAAGGGCGTCATCATCTTTATCGCACCACCTGGATCCTACTGTTGCATGCCGCGCTGGCTTGTCTTGCCCTGTGGGTATTCTGGCTCGGCTGGGTGCACCGGGAGCTGCTGCTCATTGGTGTTTCCTTTATTGCTTTTTTGATGGTGCCCGGCAACTTTCGCTTTATTTTGCGCGAGCCCGTGGCGGCACCGGGGAAGTTACGCCGGGAATGGCTATATCAGCACTTCTCCTCGATGATAGGCGCGGGTATTGCGGGTTATTCTGCCTTTCTCTCGTTCGGCGCCGCGATGTACATGCCAACCCAAGCCTTTAACCCTTATTTATGGACTATTCCGACCATTCTCGGGGTTAGCTTTATGCTCTGGTTAGCCAAGCGTCAGCCGCGTTATGACTAAGCGGCTGGGCTTTTCTTTTTAACGTACAGTGTTTTTTGAATTTTGGCGACGACCTTGCCTTTCTCATCGAGCACTTCCACCGGCCACTCCGGCAATACTTTCTCACCACGATCTGCGGCGGCTTTAATCTCCGCGACCTGCTCCGCTGACACCTTGAATTCTGCGTACACCCGGCCTTTGCCGGGGCGTTTAAAATCGATCCCTGCAGACTTGTCCCAGACAATGTAGTCGTGACCCAGCTGGCGCATGAGCAGCAACATATACATCGGATCCACCATCGCGTAGAGCG
>JAMCWV010000164.1 GCA_023481025.1 Gammaproteobacteria bacterium | reverse complement strand
TAGTGATTTGGGTTGATGGGCAGAATATTGTTCATGTGGGTGACTTGTTCTTTGTTGATCGCTTTCCTTTTGTCGATTTAAGCGCTGGTGGCACCGTACAAGGCTATATCGATGCGATTAACGCTGTGTTAGCGGATTCCGATACGCACACACAAATCATTCCGGGCCATGGACCGTTGGCAAACGTCGCGGATTATGAGCGCTTACGCGACATGATGGTTGAAACTCGCGAGCAAGTTCGTGCTTGGCATGCTGCAGGTGCTGATGTGGAGACTATGGTGGCTACTGGTCTTGACGACAAATGGGCCGATTGGACATGGAACTTCATCAATGAAGAGCGTTGGATTCGCACCTTATACAATGATCACCTCGCCCAGTAAGCACGCAGCAGCAATAAAAAATGCCAGTCAGCTGAACTGACTGGCATTTCGCCATGTGGCGAGCTTTTTACGGTTACGGCTGGATGACCTCAGTACCATTCCAACAACGGGTTTCGCGGGGCTTATTGGGATTAGCGCAGCGATGCAGAAAGAGCGGGGAGTCGCGGCTACTCGCTTTATCGTCGACTCGAACGCTGCCATCGGCATATTTGATCAAATCAAAAGCGTCGAAGAGCTCACCTGTTACGGTGCGAGCTTGGTAAACCAATTTATCCGCAGTAAAGTGCAGGGTTTGAAATAATTGCAGCTCTTCAGCGGTTGCGTCCATAAAACGCGCTGACTCGTCCGAAACTAAATACATTTTTGGCCCGGCAACCGACACGACATACATTGGACCTTTGCGCGAGAGCTGACCGCTGGTGCCTGAAGCAATATCTTGACCGCGGCCATAGGTGTGATCATGTCCTTGTAAAACCAAGTCAACAGCGAACTCTTCAAATACGGGCTGCCAATACTGACGCAGCGCGGGGTTGTCTCTTCCTAACGAAACCGAAAACATCGGATGATGGTAGGTGACTACCGTCCATTGATTGGGATTATTGCTCAGAACCTGACGGAGCCATTGTGCCTGAATGCGCGCCATTTCGTCACTTTGCACTGCCTCCATCGAGTCGAGCGAAATAAAGCGAACACCCTGATAATCACTGTACCAAACCGAACGTTGTAATGGTTCGGGACCATTAACAGCGACGGGGAAATGAGTTTCCCATTGTGGCACGATGGTGCGCGGGCCTTCGTCATGTTCAATGTATTCGTGGTTACCAGGCGTGACAAATTGAGCCACCATCCCATTCGCCCAGCCACCGGCATCGAACCATTCGCCCCATTCATTGTCGTGTTCACCATACCTTGAATTCACGAGATCACCGGCGTGAATCATGATGCTTGCTTCTGGCGCTGTGCGAAAAGCTTCCCGAACGACCCGGGAGAAATGCGATTTCACCGCATCGATCTCATCACCGAAATAAATTGCCGAAAAAGGCGCAAATTCAGCCATGGGTGTGCGAAATTGAAACCACTCACTCCACGCCACGTGTTCGGTTTGATCACCGACGGCATGACTACCGCCACGTACGCGGTAGGCATACAGACGACCCGGCTCAAGATTGTCGAACGTCACCTGATGGTGGTGCGCATCACCGTTGCTGGTGCTCAAGGTTAAGGTCTTACCGAGATAATTCGCTGCTTGATAATGTAAGCCCGGCGTATCTAAAGCCGGCGCGAGTTGTGCAACCGCAACCTTGACGGACTCGTCTGTTCGCCAACTTACTTGGTGACTGTGTGCTGCGTCTTCACCGGGCAGCAGAGTAATGCGGTCAGGGAATATTGTTGGTGCGTAGCGAATCACCCCTTCAGGGACGAGCACATTGCGTTCGATACTGGGCTCGGGATGGTAGGGTGTTACGGGTAATTGCGTGACCGCTTGTGCTGCAAGTGGGAGGTTTAATGTGAATGCCAGAAGCGTAATCATAATTCTGTCTCATGTCGTTGGTGCTGGAAAAACTAAAACCGAAGTATATCCTTGCACTTCGGTTTTCACAGAGAGCTGAGTTTAGAAGTTGGCTCGGATGCCAACCTGCCAAGCACGACCAAATTGTTCGTGCTCATAAGTCCGAGTGCGATCGCCTTGGAATCGAACAGCACGTGAGTTAGTTAGGTTGCTCGCTTCAGTGTATACGGTGAACATGTCATTGATTTTGTAGCTAGCGGTAAAGTCCATGGTGCCGCGACCGTCCCAATAGATGTTCAAACCTGGGTTTGCGGTATCGTATGCGTCGATGAATTCAGACCGGTAGTTATAAGCTAACTGGGCGCTGAAACGCTCCGAATCATAGTTCAAACCGAGGTTGTAGGTATGTTTACTCGTACCTGCTAAAGCGGTTTTACCGATACCAAAAGGTAGGTTTGCTGATGACTGCGTATTGGTGTAGTTAGCAAGAAAACCAAGTCCAGACCAGTGCCCTGGCAAATTCACTAAATTTTGCTGCCAGTTAACTTCAAAGCCATAAAGCTCACCACTGTCCGCGTTCTCGGGGCGAGTCATTCGGAAACCGTCGAACTCACCACCGACAAACGTGCTGCGCGCTTTAAAAATCGGATCTTTAAGGTCTTTGTAGAATACCCCAGCAGAGATTAGACCGAGAGGTTCGATGTAGTACTCAGCCATCAAGTCAAAACTATGGGCAAATGTAGGTTTCAAGTCGGTATTACCAATATCGACGGTGCCAACACCCGTTTCGCGATCTTCAATAATGAAGTAGGGCGCCATATCAGCGAAGTTTGGTCGACTTAATGCTGTGCTATAAGCAGCTCGCAAGATAATGCCGTTATCTAACTCGTGGCGTAGGTGTGCGCTCGGGAAGAATTTCGTGTAATCGTTGCTCGCGGATACGGGTAAAGCTTCTTCTGTATCTTCGTCGAATTCGAACGCATCACCGGTGATTTTGGTGTGCTCGACACGCGCACCAAATACTACGGTGGTATTTTCCCATGCTAGGGTATTCATGGCATACGCTGCATAGGTGTCTTCGGTCGCTGAATAGTCACCGGTAATCGACGCGGAAACACGTGGCAAATAATCCGCGTTTTCAAACAGCGAACCATAACGCTCAACATAGTCACGAATCATTTTCGGCCCATTGTGATAGAAACCATCGAACGGACGTGAGTCGCGACCAATAATAATGTCAGCAAAGTCAGGCGCGCCCGCGCCAACGCTGTTGCGCATGCGGTCTTCGTCACTGAATTTCTCGCGTAAACGCATTTTTGCACCAAACTTAAGGGTCGAATATGCATGACCCCACTCGCCCGGCATGGTGAAATTAATCGCGTACGACTGCTCTTTATCTTCAGCTTCACCGAAGCGACGCTCGTAACGACGCCAGCTCATGTCTTCCAAGGGAAAGTTGAAGTCTGAGCGGACGACATTATTGTTAGCATCGAGTACCTGATAGGTCGGGAAATCAGGATTGCTATAGTCATAGGCGACGCGTGGACGCGTGCTTTCCCGATAAAGTAAGTAATCTCGGTCTGGATATTTTTGTGAAGCCCGGCTGTAGGCCGCAGAGTAGTCGATCGTCATGTTTTCGAGGAAGTGACGACCACCAAACTGGGTCGCATTTATGCGGTTTACAAACGTACGGTGACGCATTTCTTTTTCGAACGTTGTGCGCCCAGAAACGCCGGTGACTGAGTTCGAGCCTGCTTCAAAACGGTCATATTCAATGACCAAAGAGTCACGATATTCGTAGTCTTCAAATCGTGAGTAAGTGTGACTCAAGTAGTAGTGTGCATCATCACTCGGACGAAAATCCAACCGTGCGGTCGCGCCAGTGCGGCTGCGTTTTACTTCGTAGTCTTTAAACTCGGTTACTTCTGGCAGAAAAACACCCGCGTCGTTTTCGAACCAAGTATGCTCGATATTGTCGGTGACGCGATTCGTCTCACTATCGTTAAACGACACTAAGAGTCCGATGTTTTCAGAGCTACCTAAACGATCGCCAAAGGTCGCTGCAATTCGATGAGAATCGCCATTACCTTTTTCGTTCCGACCCATGGCGAGGCTTCCACGCATGATCCGACCACGGCTATCGAGTGCGCCTTGGGTAACAATGTTGATATTACCCGCAATTGCGTCGGCATCCATGTCAGGTGTAATCGCTTTGGTCAATTCGAGCGCAGCAATAACGTCAGCCGGTATGGTGTCGAGATCTACAGCGCGAGTGCTGCCGTCAGGTGAGGGTAAGACAATACCGTCAATCGAAACGTTCGCGTATTCTAAAGGGGCACCGCGGACATTAACGTACTTACCTTCGCCTTGGTCACGCTGAATAGAAGCGCCTGGAATTCGTTGCATCGACTCCGCCACGTTTGCATCAGGGAAGCGACCGAGGAAGTCAGAAGAAACGACGGACTTAATATTATCCGCTGCACGTTGTGCATTTAATGCGCGCGCTTGACCGCTGCGGCTACCAACGACTTGGATTCGTTCTACCGATAGCGGCTCGAGTTCAAACAAAAACTCTTGACCGGCATTGGCGGTAATGACCGCAGCGACGGTTTGATTTTCATAACCAATGAAATCGACGCTGACCTCATAGTTGCCCGCAGGTAAGCCGTCGATACGAAAACGACCCTGACGATCGGTTGCGATCTCCCGGTTCGTGCCTAAAACACGAATTAACGCGCCCTGCAAAGCTTGACCTTGCGGGCTTACGACTTGACCACGAATAGAGGGTGTCGTAATGGTTTGAACGGAGGCGGCAACTGCGTTGATTTGAGTTTGCGCTTGTACCGTGGCGGTGAAGCTAGTTAAGGCCGCGGCGACTGCAATTGACACTAAAGCACGTTTCGTGAAGTTGCGAGCTGGTTGATGATTGAAGCGTGTGTGGCGAGTTGTTTTCATGTCGTGAACCCATCGTTTTAGTAATGATGGGAAGACAGTGTAAGAAGCTTATGTGACAGAACGGATTGCTAGGCGTGACAATTCTGTGACACGTTTAGGTTTTTTTTATGACACCCTCAGTGCACAAGCCCTGCCGGCGAGACAGGGCTTGTGACACGTTAGAGTTGATAGCAGCTTTTAAGCTCTTGGAGCTGATAGAAATTACCGCGATATGGTTGGCAGTGTTCAGCAAAAGGTGTTTCTTTTTCGTTCCAAAGCATCCGCACGATCGTTTGACCTGCATCGTTACGGTAGACATCCCATTGAATGTTGGCGCCCATAGGTGCGACGATTGCTGCCCGCCAAGGGTTGTTACTGTAACGATAGGGTTGGTCCGCGTCAGCACTTTGTGTGGCGTTCGGTAGTCCTAACCAAGGGGCTACAGGCATCAGCGCTTGTGCATGGGTAAAGCGAAACATAGCGAATTCTTGATTGCCTTCGGCGGCTGCTTCAGCACGACGCACCATGTCGACGACTAAGTTACGTGCAGCAGCATAGCTGATGTCTTCGTCGCTAAAGCCTGGTCCGCGGCCATAAAACGAGTCGGCATCATCAATAAAAGCTAACCACTCGCGGGTCTGCTCCGGTATGAAGCGAGTAAAGTCGGGCGCGTCTTCTAAGCTAAGATTAATTGCGAT
>JAMCWV010000038.1 GCA_023481025.1 Gammaproteobacteria bacterium | reverse complement strand
AACAGCAAGAAGCAGCTTTAGCAAAGCGATCTTCTGCACTGGATTTCCGCCTAATGCTCGATAATCAGAGTTAGTAAAAATTTGCCTAAGGCTGACTCGGCCATAATCGGCAACCGGTATCCAAGGTTCATCAACTAAATTAAAACGGTTTTCCATCGCTATAGTTCCTAGTTTTTGATAACTCGGTAACCGAGATCATCTCGGTATTCCAAGCGGTATTTATCGTGCACTTGGGTATTTTCAATGCTTCGCAAACAATCGCTGTCATCGACAATAGCGACGTTTAAAATACTCTCATCTTTATCGCTCCAGTCGGGATTCCCCAAATAGAAACAATGCTGCAGCCCGAAACGTTTTAAAACATCTGCCGGTACTGATTTAGGTTTATCGCTCGGAGGAACATGAACAATGTGCTGCATAAGAAGAGCTGTACGTTTGCGCCATTCGGCCTTTTCAAGTTTGTACCTATGCAGCGGCAACTCTAATTGGCTACCGTCCAAAAATATTATTAACGCCCGTTCAGCATCTCTAGAAATTCCTTTGAGAATTAACACTTCGAAGCTGTCTATTTCGCTGTATCGGGTCTGAGCTTTACTCTCTGGCAAAGTGTTACCATCTTCTGCCAAGCCGATTCTCGCAAGTTGCTGTAAATCCCTTCTTCCTTTTCTGTACCGATTGCCATGCTCGAGCTCATGGAGCCATCGCTTCATACTTCCCTGTTCGTCCCTGTCTGAATATGTTTCTTCTATTAAATTACGAATATCAATGGGTAAACTAACTTTTCTACGGCCAGCCCAAACCTCTAAACTCCGACACAAAACGTACGGGCTATATACATAAGCACTTGATCCAAAGTGTTTCTCAGGTGCTTCCATTGCTTCTGTTAACTCAGGTGCCAAAAACCAAGCTTCTGGCTTTGCATGTTTAGAGCGAGGTGTTTGAGAGTGGCGCCACAATCGACCCAATCGCTGCAACAACATATCCGTTGGTGCAAAGCGAGACACCATAAAATCAGCGTCAATGTCGAGTGATTGTTCTAGAACTTGAGTGCCGATTAGAATACGCCCTTTTTCGCTTCGCCGCTTCCATCCTGATTTACCAAATAAATTGACCCATTCATCCTCAATTCTCTGCCGGTCATTTACTGTGAAACGCGAATGCAGCAATCCAGTTGAAATTCCAAGTTCTGCGGCACGAGCGGCTAAATCTAGATAACGTTGCTGAGCTTCTTTCACGGTATTTTCTATCCACAGTACCTGCTGCCCTTTTGCTGCGCGCTTCAAAGCTTCTTCAAGCCCTAATTTATCGTTTGCGATTAAGTTAATTTGATACTCTTTGTTTGAGCTTGAGAGTACACTTACTTCCCTTATATGCTCATGATCTGTGTTTACACTTGAGGTAACTAATGGATAGTCTAAAGATGAGCATTCCCTCTTAAGCAGGCTTACACGTCTTTCTTTGTTGAGCGTTGCACTCAGGATGATTACTGTGCATCCAAGATTCCGAAGCAATTCGATAAGAGAATCCAGCAATGTGCTTGTGTATGCATCATAAGTGTGAACTTCGTCGAGAATTACCACCTTCCCCGCCAAACCAAATGCTCGTACAAATCCATGTTTGACATTCATTGCTGCCATTAATGCTTGATCAATAGTTCCAACTGCGAAAGGCGCAAGAAGACCTCGCTTACTTTTATTGAACCAAGCTCCACCGGGCCGACCTTCTTCACCCATGTCCTTTTCGAACAGCCAAGCATTTGCATGCAAAAGTAACGAACGATGACTGCAGTTATCCGCTAAGATTGCCTCCAAAAAAGTTTGGAAACGTTCGTAAATTTTGTTTGAAGTCAATTGAGTAGGTAATGCGAAATAGATACCAGAACACTTTCCTTTCTGTAATATCTGATAAGCAGCATATAAAGCCGCTTCAGTTTTACCTAAACCCATCGGAGCTTCTAAAACATAAACGCCTGGGGCAGTAACTTCTTTTATCAAGGTTGACTGAGCGTCATGTGGAACGAAGCCAAAAACCTCTTCAAAACTTAACCCTAAACGATAAGTGACAGGCACAAAGCCTGCGTCATCTACGGCAATCTTGATTTTATCTGCCCAAGGCGTTCTTGGATCTTCGAATTGGTAACCTGACCCTATCCAATCTGAAACTGAAGTTAATCCTGCAAGTAAACGAGCTTGCGCAACGGACACCTCTTGTGGCCAAGACTCTTCTAATGACTCTTCTAATGAAGCTACCAGTTTTTCTCTCTCAGACTGCCACGCTTGACCACCAAGAACTTCGTCCGTTGCTCTAAGTCCAGAAACGGCCGGTGAAAATCCGTGATGCTGGCCGATAATCTCTGGTATGTAATTCGGTGCATTCAAATGCTTGGCAGTTAATTGACTAACGCCCGCATGACCGTTCCAAGTTCTCTCCAGCTGAAAATTTACGTTCGGTAATAACTCACCATTACACGCGTGCATAATCTTGTTATAGAAAGTAGGACTTACTTTACCAATATCATGAGTAGCAGCTGTGAACGCTGCTCCTTTCGGGAAAAGGAATGACACCGTCGAGCGCTGAATTATTTCTTTGGCGACTTCACCTACGATTCTGCAATGATTTTCGACGCTTCGGCCCGGTATCTTCCGACCGCTGCTATCGAATGTCTTAGCTGGCACTTTTTCATAAGGTACGGAGCTGATAGATTGTTTTAGCTTAGGTCTTAACATTCTTATTCTTAAATCCTTACTCTCGGTTTATACCCTTAGATGATGCGATCATCAGCAATCACCTCACCCTACACCAGTACAAAAACTGTTCAACCCTCACGCAAATCGCTAGGTAAACTTACTTTACCTAGTTACCTCGATTACCCTGCCCATCAATCAAAAAGCCACGGTTTTATGTCACTTAAGTTTACAAGCTCTAATTGTTGAGCCTCTGGGCTAGCGTGCAGTGTTTTAATATTGACTTGCATTTGCTGAAGCAAGTAGTGTGCTAAAGCCGCCCGTGTTGAAACTCGTAATTCACCGTCCTGCATTTTGTAATCGTGAGCAATAACAGCCTGCTGTTCACTATTTAGACGCCTGTCAGGGACAAAAACGAGTTCGATCTCTTGATGCCAATTCTGATCGCACTCGCCAGTTTTCTCGCTGGTTCCTAACAAATCAACATCACCTCGGAATCGACTTAGAACAAAGTCTCGATACTCTTGATGCTTCTCACAGTAGGCACGAAGGTGCCAGCGCAGGCCCGTATTGAAGAATGTGTGGGGAACAATAATTCGTCCTTCGCGGCTTGGGTTTGTTAGTGAAACATAGTCGACTTCAATACGCTGATGACTGCGCATTGCGACGACTAACTTGCGAATAATTGCTGGGTCAACTTGTCTAGGTGGCAGCTTTAGTATGGGCGACTTCTTGAATACTTTATTGGTGCCTTGAGGAAGCATGTTTGGGTTTTCAACCCAGTTCAAATATTGGTCAATGTCGGAGATGATTAGCTGGGGACGAAAGCTTGAGAGCGCTCGATACACTTTTTCTTTTGGGTCGGACTTACAGTTCTGAGGAAAGCTTTCACAATAGGCGCGCACATCGTGCCAAGCCTGTTGACGACTAATTGAAAAATGCGCCGTTAACGTTTTAATTTGTATTTCGCCTTCCCAGTACAAAATAAAATCGATGAAAGCTAATCGGCTTTGTTGATCTAATTTTTGCATTTCACCTCCTGTGATCTACTCCGTTCATTAACACGGTTATAACATAGGCTGAAACGAAACAACAACTCGTTAGAAAATCGACTGCCCTAACAAAAACTCCCGCCAAAGCGGGAGTTTAATTAAACCGAAATAACGCAATCAACTGCTCTTACAAGCAATCGCCCGGCACTCGCACCCAACCTTCCATCAGCACGCGGGCGCTGCGGCTCATCAGCGCTTTTTTCACTACCCATTGGCCGTCGACCAGTGCAGCTTCCGCGCCAACGCGCAGCGTGCCTGAGGGGTGGCCAAAGGTTACCGCAGTGCGTTCACCACCACCGGCAGCTAAATTCACCAGCGTGCCCGGAACGGCAGCAGCAGTGCCAATCGCAACCGCAGCCGTACCCATCATGGCGTGATGCAATTTACCCATCGACAAGGCACGCACGTTTAAGTCGATTTCATTCGCATCTACAGCCTTACCACTTGACGAGTTGTAGCTGACTGGCGGTGCCACAAAAGCAACTTTCGGCGTATGTTGGCGTGCTTCTGCTTCCGCGATGTCGTTGATTAAACCCATTTTCACGGCGCCGTAGGCACGAATGGTTTCAAACATCGCCAAAGCTTTGGCATCTTCATTAATCGCGCCTTGCAGTTCGGTACCGCTGTAACCAATATCCGCCGCATTGACGAAAATCGTCGGAATGCCGGCGTTGATCATCGTCGCGCGCAAGACGCCGACGCCCGGAACATCAAGGTCATCAACCACGTTACCCGTTGGGAACATGGCCCCTTCACCATCGGCCGGATCCAAAAACTCAATGGGTACTTCCGCCGCTGGGAAGGTCACCCCGTCGAGTTCAAAGTCACCGGTTTCTTGCACTTCACCGTTGGTAATCGGCACATGGGCAATGATGGTTTTTTGAATATTCACCTGCCAAATCCGCACGACTGCGGTACCATTTTCAGGAATACGATCTGCTGGCACTAAACCCGCGCTGACGGCAAACGAACCGACCGCTGAGGTCAGGTTGCCGCAGTTGCCGCTCCAATCAATAAACGGCTTATCAATTGCAACTTGACCGAATAGGTAATCCACATCGTGATCGGCTTGGCTGCTTTTCGACAAGATCACCGTTTTACTGGTGCTCGAAGTGGCGCCGCCCATGCCATCGGTGTGTTTTCCGTACGGGTCTGGCGAGCCAATCACCCGCAATAAAATCGCATCGCGCTCTGGGCCCGGCTGTTGCGCCGCAGCAGGTAGATCGTCGAGGCGAAAGAACAGGCCTTTACTGGTGCCACCACGCATATAGGTGGCTGGAATTTTAATTTGTGGTTTAAACATAATCTCTCCCACAGTAAGCACTGCAAAGCGAATGATGAAATACTGGCAGTGCTAAAAAATGGGAGCAGTCGCCTGCTCCCATGGTCATGTCATAGCGTCTTAGGCGTTCGCTAAGAAGTCCTGTGCGAAGCGCTGCAATACACCGCCCGCTTCATAAATTGAGACTTCTTCACCTGTGTCCAAACGACATTTCACTGACACATCGACGCGCTCGCCGTTAGCCCGGTGAATAATCAAGGTCATTTCGGCACCCGGCGCGATGTCACCTTCCACGTCGTAAGTTTCGGTGCCATCAAGATTCAACGTTAACCGCGTGGTGCCCGCGAAGAACTCCAATGGCAACACACCCATGCCAATCAAATTGGTCCGGTGAATGCGCTCGAAGCCTTCGGCAACAATCGCTTCGACGCCAGCTAAACGCACGCCTTTCGCCGCCCAGTCACGCGACGAACCCTGACCATAGTCAGCGCCAGCAATGATAATCAACG
>JAMCWV010000174.1 GCA_023481025.1 Gammaproteobacteria bacterium | reverse complement strand
CGGGCGGAAAAGATCAGGGTCCTCCTGATCTGGACGAGGCCCTGAAGAACCTACTCGGCAAGCTGGGGATGGGTGGCAAAGGTGGTCAGGGTGGCAGCGGCCAGTCTGGCGGCAGTGTGCCAAGCAAACTGATTGGCTTAGTTGCCGTGTTGGCTTTAGTCGTTTGGTTTATCGCGGGGTTCTATACCGTCAATGAAGCAGAGCGTGGTGTCGTGCTACGTTTTGGCGCATACCATACTGAAGTGACTTCAGGCTTGCACTGGCGCCCAGTGTTCATTGACGAAGTGTCGAATGTGGACGTCAATAATGTTCAGTCGCAACAGACTAGCGGCTTCATGCTGACCGAAGACGAAAACGTAGTTCGCGTGGAGCTTGGCGTTCAGTATCGTGTGGTGAATGCACGTGCCTATTTATACAACGTTGAAGCGCCCGACGACAGCTTGGCCCAGATCACCGATAGCGCCTTACGTTTTGTGGTCGGCCACAATACGATGGACAATATCCTGACGGTCGGTCGTGAACAAATTCGCCAACAAACCTGGGAAATTATTGACCGTTTGGTTGAGCGTTACGACCTAGGTATCAATGTGATCGACGTCAACTTCTTGCCTGCGCGTCCGCCAGAAGAAGTACGTGATGCATTTGATGACGCTATCGCGGCACAGGAAGATGAAGAGCGTTTCATTCGTGAAGCCGAAGCCTATGCTCGTGAGCGTGAGCCGCAAGCACGTGGTCGCGTCCGTCGTTTACAGCAAGAAGCTCAAGCACAGAAAGAGCGTTCTATTTTGCAAGCACAAGGTGAAGTTGCACGCTTTAACTTGTTACTGCCACAGTATCAAGCAGCGCCAGAAACGACACGTCAACGTTTGTATTTAGAAACGCTACAGGCAATTTACGCGAATAACGCGAAAGTGTTTGTTGATGTCGATGGTGGCAACAACATGTTGTACCTACCGCTCGACCAAATTATGCAAAATCGTCAGCGTCAGGTCGCACCGATATTACCGTTAGAGGGTACGGGTTCGCAGACTGGTACATCAAGTAATACGCCGCGAGTGAATTCTTCTGGTTCTGGTATTGTCCAGCCTGAGAGCCTGCGTGGTAGCAACCCACGTGGCACAAGCGGTCGAGGAGGTAACTAAGATGCGCAATTTAGTCATAGTCATTGCTGTTATCGTCGCAATTTTAGGTTATTCATCGCTGTTCACCATCCAAGAGGGTGAGCGTGGTATCGTGATCCGTTTTGGTCAGGTTGCTCAAGATGAAGACGGACGCCCTGTGGTGTATCAGCCTGGCTTACACTTTAAAATTCCACTGATTGAGCGAATAGAGAAGTTAGATGCACGGGTGAAAACATTGGATGGTCAGCCTGACCGCTTTATCACCAGCGAACAAAAAGACTTAATCGTCGATGCGTTCGTGAAATGGCGAATTGCTGACTTTGCCCAGTTCTACTTGTCTACGGGTGGTGGTAACGAGCGTCAAGCAGAAGACCTACTGATGCGCCGGATCAATTCAGGCCTGCGTAGTGAGTTTGGTACCCGTACTATCCGTGACATCGTCTCAGGCGAGCGTGATGAGTTGATGGAACAAGCGCTGGTGCAAGCCGGTGAAGGTGCGTCTGATTTGGGTATTCAAATTCTTGACGTGCGTGTAAAGCAAATTAACTTGCCAACCGAAGTGAGCCAGTCGATTTTCGCGCGTATGCGGGCTGAGCGTAATGCAGTTGCTCGTGAGCACCGAGCTGAAGGTCAATCTCAGGCGGAGTTTATCCGCGCTGACGTGGATGCGCGTGTGACGGTTATGCTTGCAGATGCAGAACGTGAAGCACGTCAAATACGTGGTGAAGGTGATGCGGAAGCGGCACGTATTTATGGTGAAGCATACAGCCAAGATGCTGAGTTCTTTGCCTTCTTACGAAGCATGGAAGCTTATAAAGAAAGCTTCTCAAGCGGTAACGACGTGCTGGTGCTAAGCCCAGATAGCGAGTTCTTCCGTTTCTTGAACCAGATGTCGGGTATCCGTAGCGAGTAACACTTTCGCTACCGCCTAAATGTCGGCTTAAAAAGGCCGCGCTGTTCACTTGCATAGCAAGGAAGCAGCGCGGCCTTTTTGTTACTATGATTTGCACCCAAAGCGACAATGGATATACTCAAGCTACTGTTGTTATAAGCATGGGGTTGCTATGCGCCATTTATATTCTCGTTTCCTTGATGCCCGCCCTGGGGTATTACATATGTCGCCGCACAGCCACTATTATTGGCCGGATGTGACCCGGCAGGCACAATTGGATTACTGGGATGACGCGGCACGCTTTGCGGATGATAAGTGGGATGAAATCTTCGCTCGGCGTGTCCCTGCGGTGCAGGCAATGATTGCTGAGCGCCTACATGTGAGTAGCCCTGAACAGATAGCCTTTGCAGGCAATACCCATGAATTTGTATACCGGATTATGAGTAGCTTTGCTGCTGATAAGCCATTGCGTATCTTAACCACGGATAGTGAATTTCATAGCTTTAGCCGTCAAAGTCGGCGTTTACTCGAGCGCGGCAACGTGGAAATTACCACAGTCCCAGCACAGCCCTACGCGAGCTTAGCGACACGCTGGCGCGACGCAGTCGCGGCCCAAACCTATGAACTAATCTTCATCAGCCAGATTTTCTATAATTCAGGGGTTGCAGCACCCGGGGTCGACCAATGGCTAGACGCGGTGCGTGATGACAATACGGTGGTGGTTGTCGATGGCTACCATGGCTTTGGTGCGGTGCCGACGGACTGGTCCGCGTTTCAACATCGGGTATTCTACTTAGCCGGCGGCTACAAATACGCGCAAGCCGGGGAGGGCGTTTGCTTTGCCGTGGTGCCGCAAGGTTGCAAATTACGTCCAGAATATACCGGTTGGTTTGCAGACTTCGCCAATTTAGCTAAACCGCAGCAGGGTGCTGTTGAGTATGCGGACGATGGCATGCGCATGGCGGGTGCAACCATGGATTTTAGTGCGCTATATCGGTTGCAGGCGGTGCTGCAGATGTGGCAGCAAGAAGGCCTTAGCGATACTAAAGTAAACGCGTATGTTCGTGATTTGCAGCAGGGTTTCCTACGTCATATCGATAGCTTGAACCATCCGTTATTGACGCGCGCTAACCTCTTAGTTGAGGACTATGCGACCCATGGACACTTTTTTACCTTTCAGTTAAGTTCGCCGGAAGAAGTGCAAAGCTTGGCAACCCGTTTACGCGAGCAGGGGGTGATGACGGATTACAGATACGACCGCTTGCGCTTTGGGTTTGCTTTGTATCAACAGGTGCAGGAATTTGAGCAAATTGTCGGTTGAGCACTCAGTTTTGCGAAAATCTGGATGAATTATAAACGCCGCTTTGGTAGAATCGCGGCTTAATTTTCCACTGTTTGAGAATCATGGGTAAAAACGTCGTTATTCTTGGCACCCAGTGGGGTGACGAGGGCAAAGGAAAGATCGTTGACTTGTTAACTGACAAGGCAACGTATGTCGTACGCTATCAAGGTGGCCACAACGCTGGTCATACATTGGTCATCGAAGGCAAGAAAACAGTTCTTCACCTTATTCCATCGGGCATTTTGCGCAACAACGTTACCTGTATGATAGGTAACGGAGTCGTGCTGTCGCCTGAAGCTTTGATGGAAGAAGTTGAGATGCTGGAAGCGCGCGGCGTGCCGGTGCGCGAGCGCCTACTCATTAGCGAAGCCTGCCCACTTATCTTGCCTTACCATATTGCTTTGGACCAGGCCCGTGAAGCGGCACGTGGAAATAAAGCTATTGGTACCACAGGTCGTGGTATCGGCCCTGCGTATGAAGATAAAGTGGCTCGGCGTGCACTGCGCGTGGGCGACTTAATGAATATGCAACAGTTTGAGCACAAACTACGCGACATTATTGAGTACCACAATTTTGCGCTCACCCAGTATTACAAGCAACCTGCAGTAGATGCGGACGAAGTCCTTGCCTACTGTAAGGAAATCGCACCTATCCTGATTAAGATGATTGCCGATATTCCTGGTTTGCTAGATAAAGCGCGTAAGAATGGCGACCACATCATGTTTGAGGGTGCTCAAGGCACGTTCCTCGACATCGACCACGGCACCTACCCGTATGTAACCTCCTCGAACACCACGGCTGGTGGCGTCGCCACAGGTGCTGGTTTCGGCCCACGCCATATAGATTATGTACTGGGTATCGTAAAAGCGTACACTACCCGCGTTGGTTCAGGTCCGTTCCCGACCGAACTGGGTTGTGAAGTGGGCGAGCATTTAGGTGTGAAAGGCCATGAATTTGGTGCGACCACTGGGCGCAAACGTCGTACGGGGTGGTTTGATGCAGTGGCCATGCGTCGCGCGGTACAGATCAACTCAATCAGTGGCTTATGTTTAACCAAGCTTGACGTGTTAGATGGCCTTGATGAAGTGAAAATTTGTACGGGCTACAAGTTGCCCTCAGGTGACATCGTGGACCTACCGCCGTTATCGGCCGAAGACTACGAGAAAGTTGAGCCAGTGTATGAAACCATGCGGGGCTGGGCGAAGCCAACTGTGGGCGTCACCAAGCATGAAGACTTACCAGCTAAGGCACTTGCGTTTATTGCACGGATCGAAGCATTGCTTGAAGTGCCAGTAGATATTATCTCTACCGGCCCTGATCGTGCTGAAACCATAACTTTACGCCATCCTTTCTCGGCGTAACCGCGTTCGGTGGCATACTTTGTATGCCACCACGCCATGTTTGTGAGCAGGCTGAGCCTGCCCTAGACATGAAATAACGTATAAAAACCGAGCTTATTACGCAAAAAATAAGCAATCGGTAGCAAAAATTAAAAAAAAATGCGATTAGCTGTTGCAACGATGAAAACCTTGCCATAGAATTCGCACCACCTAAACGGTGACGCCGGCATAGCTCAGTTGGTAGAGCAACTGACTTGTAATCAGTAGGTCCCGAGTTCGACTCTTGGTGCCGGCACCATTTAGCTAAAAAATTTGTGGAGGGGTTCCCGAGCGGTCAAAGGGATCAGACTGTAAATCTGACGGCTCAGCCTTCGCAGGTTCGAATCCTGCCCCCTCCACCATTTTTTTCTGCAGACCCCAGGTAGCCGAAGTAAGATTGCGGGTGTCGTATAATGGCTATTACCTCAGCCTTCCAAGCTGATGATGCGGGTTCGATTCCCGCCACCCGCTCCAAGACAAGTTTTCGTGCTGATATAGCTCAGTTGGTAGAGCGCACCCTTGGTAAGGGTGAGGTCGGCGGTTCAAATCCGCCTATCAGCACCAGTCTTCTGCCTCTTATCTTCCCAGTCCTGCTTTTCTGCAAACATAACCAAGTTTATCAATCCTAAGCACTGGTGAGTATCGTCACCGAGCGTATTAAAGAGAGGCTGTCATGGCTAAAGCAAAATTTGAACGTAGTAAACCGCACGTAAACGTCGGTACTATCGGTCACGTTGACCATGGTAAAACCACGCTGACGGCGGCGATCACCACGGTATTGGCAAAAACCTACGGTGGTTCTGCAAAAGACTTCGCATCAATCGACAACGCACCAGAAGAGCGTGAGCGTGGTATCACTA
>JAMCWV010000108.1 GCA_023481025.1 Gammaproteobacteria bacterium | reverse complement strand
AACAATATGATTTTAACGCATGGAAAATAAGGACAGCGCATGAACGTCACATTACATACCACTCACGGCGATATCGAAATCAAATTATTTGAAGACAAAGCGCCAGTTACCGCCGAAAACTTTGCCACCTATGTCCGTGAAGGCTTCTACAACAACACCATCTTTCACCGTGTTATCGACGGTTTCATGATCCAAGGCGGCGGTTTCGAACCGGGTATGCAACAAAAAGCAACCAAAGATCCAATCAAAAACGAAGCCAACAACGGCGTCAAAAACAAGCGTGGCACCATTGCGATGGCGCGCACCAACGACCCACATTCAGCCACCGCACAGTTCTTCATTAACGTGAACGACAACGACTTCTTGAACTTCTCAAGCGAAAGTCCGAGCGGCTGGGGTTACTGTGTATTTGGTGAAGTGGTTAACGGCATGGACGTGGTCGACAAAATTCGTCACACTAAAACCGGCGCTGTTGCCTTCCACCAAGACGTCCCACTTGAAGACGTGGTGATTAACAAGGCGACAATTTCTCATTCTTAAGACATAAAAGAAACGAATGAAAACACTCTTCATTTCCGATCTTCACCTAAGTGCAGACAGGCCGGGCATTACCGGCCTCTTTGTTGATTTTCTGCGCGGTGAGGCGCGCTCGGCCGACGCCCTGTATATTTTGGGCGACTTGGTCGAGTACTGGATTGGCGACGACGATAGCAACGAGTTTCACCTGCTGATTGAAACCGAGTTAGCTGCGGTCACCGCTAGCGGTGTACCGGTGTATTTCATTCATGGTAATCGGGATTTCCTCATTGGCGAGCGCTTTGCTGCGCGAACCGGAGTGGAAATCTTACCAGAGCCGTCGGTGATTGACTTGTATGGTCGCCGCACTGTGATTCTGCATGGCGACACCTTATGCACCAAAGACGTCAGTTACCAACGCTTTCGCAAAGTCATTCGCCACCCCTGGCTGTTAGCAGTGGCGACTCGTTTTCCATTAAGTTGGCGACGGGCGATTGCCAATAAGCTGCGCAGTTCGTCGGCGGGCAATCCTGCTGAGAGTCCTGCTGAGGGGGCTGGTTCTGCGGAAACGGCAAGTGAAAAGAAAGCAATGACACCGGAGCAGATTGACCGCTACGACGCGCAAGCCGACGCCGTAGTCGAGCTGATGCAGGAAACCGGTACCGAGCTCATGATTCATGGGCATACGCACCGGCCGGCGGTGCATGAGCATTGGGTTTCTGTTGCTTCTGCGGGCGCTGCTGCGACATCTGGTGACGCTGCGGCGGGATCTGCCGAGGGTGGAAAGAAACTCGAACGCGTTGTGCTCGGTGATTGGTACGAACAAGGCAGTATTCTCACCGTGACCGCAGACGGCTTTTCGCTGGAGAACCGGGCGTTAGTTTAACGGGCGCTAGTTTAACGGGCGAACAGGCCCACTGTGAAAGCGCAGCTCTTTATCCGGGGTTTCAATCAGCTTTTTCTCAGCCTCCAAGAAATACTGCACCCGCGCTTGAATGTCTTCACCCGCAACTTGCTCCGCCAGCGCCAAATAATCCTCAAAATGGCGCGCTTCAGAGCGCAACAACGACACATAAAACTTCGCGAGCTCTTCATCTAAATAAGGAACCAAGGCCGCAAACCGCTCGCACGAGCGTGCTTCGATAATCGCACCAATAATCAGCTTATCCACCAAGCCACCGCGCTCCGAGCCACGAATCTTGCGCAGTAACTGACCGGCATAACGTGACGCGGTAATCGGTTGCAGTGGAATATTGCGCGCTTCCATAATTTCCCACACTTGCTGAAAATGGTGCAGCTCTTCTTTCATCAGCAACATCATGCGGTCCACTAACCGATGCTGCCACGCCTCCCCTTCATTCTCGTTCAAGCGCAAGCGCGGCATGGCGGCGTTCTTCGCCAGTTGTGACAAATCGACGCTAGGCTCGCGGTGGCCACGATACACTTTATGCTCGTAAGGCTCGAGCCAGGTCAGGATTTGCTCCGCCGCCTCGCTACCTAAACCGCTATTCGTCAGCGCATAACGGCGCAGCAACAGTCCAGCACTTTGCGCTGCTTTCAGCTCGCAATGCAGGTGATCCGTCAACAACAGCGGCAGGTTCTCTGGGTGCTTGGCATCGTCCAACCACGCCTGCGGTGTTCGACACAGCAAAAAGCCATTCACCGGCGCTAGGAGCGATTCATAATTTGTTAGCCGATCATTTGTTAAGAGGCTCGCTGTCATTCAGGTCTCACTCGCTTAAATATTTTTAACAACTATATAACAAAAAGGAATGAACAGAATTTGTTCAGAATCTTTCAGTCTTGATTTTCCATCAGCTCCCGCACCTATAATGGAGTACCACCATTGTGGTTCTCAATGGCATTCGGAGCTGCGGCTTCAAGGAGTTATATCAATGATATTAAATCATATTTGGGGTCTCTACGCTCATCCGGTTGAAGAATGGAAAACCATCGATCAGCGTCACGAGAGCTTACGCTTTTCATTGTCACACATATTGTTAGTCGCGTTAATACCTTGCTTTGCTGCTTATTTTGCTTCCGCAAAAATTGGTTGGAATATCGGTGCTCGCGAAAGTATTTTCATGACCGAAAGTAGTGCCATGCTGATGGCGGTGTTCATGTACATTGGCCTCATTGGCGGTGTGCTCGCACTTTCCTACCTCATTCACTGGATGGCGAAAACCTTCGGCGCGGCGCCAACCTTTACCCAATCGTTAGAGCTTGCAGCCTACACAGCAACGCCAGTCCTCATGTCAGGCATTGCAGCCCTGTATCCTGAGCTGTGGTTCGTGGCCATGGTGTTCTTAGCCGGGGTCGCCTACTCGGTGTACTTGCTGTACGCAGGCGTACCAATTCTCATGCACATTCCAGAAGAGCGCGGGTTTATTTACGCAAGCTCGGTGGTCACTGCGGGGTTAATCCTCATGGTGGTGCTGATGGCCGCAACTGTTATTGCTTGGACCAACGGATTTATTCCAACGTTTGTGAGTTAAGCGGTTTACAAGATAAAGTGAGAAGAGGAGCTGTCGCTCCTCTTTTTATTTGGGCAATTAAACGTCTTACTCTTTGGCAAATTACTAGACTCTGGTACGCTATCGGTCTAATTAAAATTATCTATCCTAGGGAACAACTGTCATGCCAACCAAGAAAATTGGCCTTACCGGTCGCATTGTTATCGGTATGTTTGCCGGCATCCTATTTGGTATTTTACTGAATCAATTTGCTGTCACCCCAGACAACTGGGTACGTTTTGTGGTGGTCGACGGCGTGCTGCGCGTGGTCGGTGAATTCTTCATCACCAGTTTAATGATGCTCGTTGTGCCACTGGTATTCGTTTCCTTGGTGGTCGGCACCTGCTCCATGAGCGACCCCTCGAAACTCGGCAGAATCGGCGGTAAAGCGCTGTTTTTGTACCTGATTACCACAGGTATCGCCATTAGTATCGCCCTGAGTGTCGCCTCAATTGTTAAACCAGGCAGCGGCGGCTCGATGGCCGCGCAAGACGTCCACTTCGAAGCAGCACCAGCGCCAAGCTTCGTCGACGTTCTCATCAACATGGTGCCACGCAACCCAATTAACGCCATGGCCGAAGGCAACATGCTGCAAATCATCGTCTTCGCCTTGTTGTTCGGTTTAGCCATGGCATTGGTCGGCAAGCCGGGCGAGCGTTTAAAAGGCTTCTTCGAAGACGTCAATGAAGTCATCATGAAACTCGTCATGATCCTCATGCACGTTGCGCCATACGGTGTTTTTGCCTTGTTAGCGCGGACCTTCGCCGACCTTGGCTTAGGTGACCTACTTGGCGACTTAGCGGTTTACTTCGTTACTGTGCTGGTGATTTTGTTGGTGCATGGCTTTATCGTCTACCCAACTATTTTGACCTTGCTGACGCGCTTGAACCCGATGATTTTCGTGCGCAAAATGTTTAGCAACCAGATCTTCGCGTTCAGTATTTCAAGCAGCAACGCGACCATTCCAGTCACCATGCGCACCACCACCAAGCGCTTAGGTGTCGACAACAAAATCTCATCATTCACCGTGCCATTGGGCGCCACCATTAACATGGACGGCACCGCAATCATGCAAGGTGTCGCAACTGTATTCATTGCCCAGCTGTACGGCATTGACTTAACCATGAACCAATACCTCATGGTTATTCTGACCGCGACACTCGCATCTATCGGTACCGCAGGTGTGCCGGGCGTTGGCCTAATCATGCTGGCCATGGTCTTACAACAAGTTGGCCTGCCCGTTGAAGCCATCGGCCTCATCATCGGTGTCGACCGCTTACTCGACATGACCCGCACCGCCGTCAACATCACTGGCGACGCCATGGTCACCACCATCATTGGTAAGTCCGAACAACAGCTCGACGAAGACGTCTACAACGACCCAGACGCCGGCGCTAAAGTCGAGAAGATTGATAGCTGATAGCGCTCATTCCAGCCCCGGTCCGCAATGCCATTGCGGACCGTAGCTGGAATGCCATTGTGGACCGTAGCTGGAATGGCATTGTGCGCGCCCGGTAGGGACCGTAGCTGGAATGGCACGAACTACCTCTGCCTCAGAATATTGAGCACTCTCAGCGCTTTTCAGCCTCTTCCTCGTTACGCGTTTTACCGCATTGAGAGCAGCTATTCCCCGGCGTTTTTCAAGTTAGTTGACACCTTTTTGCCAATTAAGCGGCCTGTTTTTCTCCCTGCTTAGCTGGCTGTTTTTCAGGGTTCAATGTTGTTGGTCCTACTGGCTCACAATTACGAACATTGCGTTTACCCCAGCGGTTTGGGTTTGCTGCTTTTGCCGCTTCCATAACTGTTTTTCGCTCAGCCAATATCGCTTTGTCTTGACCTGTGTGCCGTTGATGAGGCGTCACAAAATTTAACTGACTATGTTTGTGCTCATTGTTATACCAGCGAGTAAACTTTAGCACCCATGCACGAGCGTCTTCTAAGCTCTTAAAGCCGTTCGATGGCCATTCGGGTCGGTACTTACAAGTTCTGAATAACGATTCCGCAAAAGGATTATCGTTACTCACCCGAGGCCGACTGTACGAAGTCGTCACACCAAGTTCATAAGCTTTTGCACGCATGGTCTGGGATTTCATCGGCGCGCCATTATCTGAATGCAACACGATGCCCGAGTGCAGGCAATTTTCACGTAGAAGCGTGCGTTGTAGTAAGTCAGCAGCGAGTTCTCCAGACTCCTGCTCATAGACTTCATCGCCGACGATTTTGCGGCTGTACAAGTCTTCGAGCATATACCAGTAAAAATACTGACCACGTACCGTACTAGGTAAATACGTGATGTCCCAACAGAACACTTGGCACGGCCCAGTCGCTGCGAACGTCTCCGGTGCTTTATGCCCTTTTGGAGCGGCACTTCGTCCACGGTGATGTAGCTGACCGTGCTGCTTTAGCACCCGATAAAAGGTCGATTCAGAGCCCAAGTAAATCCCCTCATCCAGCAATGTCGGTACTATTTGTGTCGGGGGCAAGCTTTCAAAGCGCTTTTCGTTACTGACGGTCAATATGGCCGCGTGTTCAGCCCGCGAGAGCTTGTTCACTGGCTCTGCTCGCACAGCATCGGGGCGTTTATCGGCAAGCACTTTGCCATTTTGATACCAGCGCTTGTACGTGCGTAAACTGATTCCGGCTTCGTCACAGGCACCTGGCCAC
>JAMCWV010000012.1 GCA_023481025.1 Gammaproteobacteria bacterium | reverse complement strand
TGATATTTACGAGATGTCTTCGCAACAGCCAACAGCGGCTTGAGGTCTTTTTTGGCTTTTAATTTCAGGTCGTGACGCTTGTATTGGCTGCTGATGATATGCAAAGCCTTGTTATACGCAAAGCGCACAGCGCCGAACTGACGGTTTAAAAACTCAGCCTGCTCAGGTGTGGGATAAATGCGTACTTTCGTGGCCTTTAACATTTCAGCGCTCATTGATATAATTCATTTATTATAAGCCATTAAGGCAATGTTTCAAGTGAGTGAGCATCATAAAGAATTGCTATCAGATTACCTTCGAAAACGCCACAGCGTCACCAAGCTGGTTGTCCATCTGGTCTTTACCACGAAGACATCTCGCGAGCTATTTGACGGTTATATGATTGAGCAGTTGCGCGAAGCATTTAGGTCTGCTTGCCAGAAACTGGAATGTAACCTGCTGGAAATGGACGGTGAAGAAGATCATGTTCATCTGTTGATAGCCTACCCACCGAAACTGGCGATCAGCATAATGGTGAACAACCTTAAGTCAGTCTCATCACGAAGGATACGCATACTCAATACCCACATATCCAGACAAAGCAAAAGTGCAGCACTCTGGTCGCGCTCCTACTTTGCCTGTAGCGCAGGCGGTGCAACTATCGAAACACTGAAAGAATATGTACAAAGTCAGGTTACACCTGACTAGAACCGCTGCGCGGTTCCCGCTTATATCCCCGCCCGATTGGGCGAGGGTTTACGCGGATTTTGCTAAAACCATTCCAATTACCAGAGAGTGGGTGGTCTACGAACTTTGCCGACAAAGGCTCATTTTGTTGTAGTTGCGAAATAACATGACCAACTACCAATATGTCTTCAATCGACATTCTTGTAACTTTTTTAAAATCTCTTTTGAATTGAGATGTATATTCAACGCGAAGCATGCTTTATTTTTCCATCGGTTAATTCTGAAATCATTTCATTCACCGATGTCGCTTCTTGTCCTTTCCCTTCAAGAAGCTCGCGCATAGCAGCCTGCGTCGTTGCATTAGGTTGGCGTGTTCTTATTTCAAACGGTATACCACCATGATTAATCACAGCTCGTGCAAAAAGCTTCAAAGCCTGCGATGGACTCAGCCCTACTTCATCACAGATTTCAGTGAAAGCAACTTTAGTTTCATGGTCGATTCGAGTACTTAACATCTCACTTTTCATACCAAAACCCCTTGCCTGTCTTACAATGCTTAACAATGTAACACATTTAGAGCATCTAAAACAGTCAGCGATGTCCTGTTTTAGGAACAAAAACCAGCTTATAGGCTTAGCTTCGCTGCTTCAGCCTTACCCCTTCCAGTCCATGATCAAAAAAGCCGGCACCCATTATAGGCACCGGCTCAATCCACTCTCTCTGAGCGCAGTCAGAAACCTCGATAGCAAGGCGGAATTGGGGCAATTGAAGGAGCGTACATTAAGTACGTGACTGATTGCGACCCAATTCCAACGCAGTTAGCGAGGAATTCTGACAAGCGATTTACCAGAGGATGACGCGTTGATCTTCCGGCAAATACATCCCATCCCCTTCCTGAACATCAAACGCTTCATAGAAGCCTGGAATGTTGCGTGGGGCACCTAGGGCGCGATACTTGCCTGGGGCGTGTGGGCCGCGGGCTAGCTGTGCGCGCATGGCGTCGTCACGGAACTTGATTTTCCAGATTTGTGCCCAGCTGATGAAGAAACGTTGTTCGCCGGTGAAGCCGTCCATTTCTGGTGATGGCTGGCCGTCGAGCGATTTCTGGTAAGCACGGAACGCGCTTAACAAGCCGACGTGGTCACCGATGTTCTCGCCTAGTGATACGCGACCGTCGACGTTCATGCCTGGGAGCGGCTCGAACTGTGAGTATTGCTCGACGAGTTTGCCGGTGAGGGCTTCGAACTGAGAGCGGTCTTGATCGGTCCACCAGTTACGCAGGTTGCCGTCGCCGTCGTAACGTGAGCCTTGGTCGTCGAAGCCGTGTCCGATTTCGTGGCCGATGACGGCGCCGATACCACCGTAGTTAACTGCGTCGTCGGCATTCATGTCAAAGAATGGCGGTTGTAGGATACCGGCTGGGAATACGATTTCGTTCGCGGTTGGGCTGTAGTATGCGTTCACTGTTTGTGGTGACATGCCCCAGCGGGTGCGATCGACTGGCTGGCCGAGATCTTCGATATTGCGGTCGTAACCAAAGTTGGCGACACGAATGGTGTTGCCAATTAGGTCATTTGGTTGAATATCGAGGTCTGAGTAATCACGCCAGACGTCTGGGTAACCAATTTTTGGTGTGAACTTGGCTAACTTGTCGAGGGCCATGACTTTGGTGTCTGGAGTCATCCACTCGAGCTCTTCGATGGACTCTTCCATGGCGACGAGAAGGTTGTCGATCAACTCGCCCATGCGTGCTTTGGCTTCTGGTGGGAAGTAACGAGCAACGTATTCTTGACCGAGGACTTCGCCTAAGGCACCGTTGGTGGCTTGAACGCCACGCTTCCAACGCTCTTGCTGCTCTGGCGTTCCACTTAGGGTGGTTGAATAGAAGTCGAATTGAATATCAGCGATTCTGCTGTGTAGACGTGACGCGAAGTTACCGAGTAAACGTACTTGCAGGTAGTCTTTCCAAGTTTGCAGATCAACGTCGTTATACATTTGGCCGAGAGCTTCGATGTAGCTTGGTGTATTGACGATGATGTACTCGGCGTGGTCAACACCTGAAAGGGTGGCGATTGCGTCGTAGTCGATGTCGCCCATGAGCGCACGGACTTCGTCGATGGTCATTTTGTTGTAGCGCGCTTCGGCGTCACGAATTTCTAAACGCGTCCAGTGATGCTCGGCTAGTTGTTGCTCGAGATCGTAGATACGCTGAGCTGCGTCTGCGGCATTGTCGTGGCCTGCTTCGGTGAGCATAGCTTCAAGATACTCAACGTACTTGGCACGAATGTTGGCAAACTCTTCGCTGTCACGGAAGTAGTAGTCTCGGTCTGGTAAGCCCAAGCCTGACTGACTCATGTGCAATGCGTAGATCTCTGGGTTTCTCGCATCGGTCGACACGTACATGCTGAACGGGCCGCCAAGACCGTCACGGCGCATGGAGGCTAGCGTAGTGGTTAGCTCTTCGTGGCTTGAAATCGCGGCAATGCGGTCAAGCATCGGCATAATTGGCGTGATGCCGAGCTCTTCGATGAGGTCTTCGTTCATGAACGAGGCAAAGAAGTCACCGATTTTCTGCTCATTGGTACCGTGCGCTGAAGTGGCCGCAGCTGCGTCTTCGATAATCCCGCGTAAGCGAATTTCGTTCTGCTCGGCGAGAATATTAAATGCGCCGTAGGTCGCACGGTCTGATGGAATCTCAGTGTTGTTGTACCAAGTACCGTTGACGAACATGAAGAGATCGTCCTGCGGACGCACGCTCATGTCGAAGTCTTCAAGCATGAGGCCAGAGGTTAACTGCTGTGCTGGCTGTGCAGACTGTTGTTGGTTGTTATTCTGATCTGCTGATTGTTGCGCTGGTGAACAAGCTGCAAGGCCGAGGGCCAAAGCAATGCCTGCGGCAACTAATGTAACCTTTTTCATAGGGTTCCCGCCTGATTTTAACGTTTAGGTCGTTGTTAAAAGATTGTACAAACGGGGAACAGTGTAAGACTTTGTCGGCGATTTAGCAAAGCTCAGGTGGCTCTCCGACCCGAGCTTTACCGCAAATTACAGCATGTGGCCGAATTTTTTGCTTTTGGTCGCCAAATAATACTCATTATGCGGGGTACCGGCGGTAATATGCGCTATACGTTCCACGACGTTCACGCCACATTCGGTGAGTTTCTCCAGCTTTTTGGGGTTATTTGTCATCAGGCGAATAGACTGCACGCCTAATTTTGCGAGCATGCCAGCGGCAATATCATATTCACGGGCGTCAGCGACAAAGCCTAAGATTTCATTGGCTTCAACGGTATCGAGGCCTTTGTCTTGTTCAGCGTAAGCGCGGATTTTATTGATTAGACCAATACCGCGGCCTTCTTGGCGTAAGTAAATAATCACACCCCGACCTTTCATCGCAATTTTTTCCATCGCAGCTTCTAACTGTGGACCACAATCACAACGCTGGCTATAAAGTGCGTCACCGGTTAAGCACTCAGAATGTACACGCGCTAACACGGGTTCATCGGTTGTCACATCGCCAAGCACGAGGGCGACGTGTTCTTTGTCTTTCGGATCTTCAAAACCAACCAGTTTGAACTCGGCAAACTTCGTCGGTAACCGCGTTTCTGCGGCAATTTTCATCTCGGCAATGTTGGTCATGCTGACTACCACTCTTAATCAACCTGGGTGAGCGCGAATTATACCAGTGTTTTGTCAGGATTTCCGCATGAAAGGGCGCGAGGAGAATAGATAGCGATGTTCGTGAAAAACAACCCTCGCTTTAAGCAACGTCGCGCGCTCAACAAAAAACCCACCGCTCATCACTGAGCTGGTGGGTTTCATTAGCAACAGAACGTTGGCTTATTTTTTCTTGGCTTTTTTGTTCGGCAGGTCGGTAATTGAACCTTCCATAATTTCCGCCGCTAAACCAACTGACTCATGCAAGGTTGGGTGCGCATGAACGGTCAACGCGATGTCTTCTGCGTCGGCGCCCATTTCAACGGCCAAACAGATTTCGCCCAAGAGTTCGCCCGCGTGCGCGCCAACCATTGCGCCACCTAAAATACGGTGAGTTTCTTTGTCGAAAATCAGCTTAGTAAAGCCGTCCGTTGCGCCTGAAGCAATGGCGCGGCCCGAAGCTGACCATGGGAATACCGCAGTTTCAATGGCGATGCCCTGCTCTTTCGCTTCTTTCTCAGTTAAGCCAGCCCATGCAACTTCTGGGTCGGTGTACGCAATTGAAGGAATCACTTTCGGGTCGAAGTAGTGCTTCTTGCCTGAAATTACTTCAGCGGCAACATGGCCTTCGTGAACCGCTTTATGCGCAAGCATTGGTTGGCCAACGATATCGCCGATTGCGAAGATATGGTCAACGTTGGTGCGCATTTGCTTGTCAACTTCAATAAAGCCACGGTCAGTGACTTTGACACCGGCATTTTCCGCGCCCAGTTTCTTACCATTCGGCGTACGGCCTACTGCAACTAACACAGCGTCATACTTGACTGGTTTCTCTGGCGCGTTTTTGCCTTCAAAAGTAACCTCAACACCACCTTTTTTGGCTTCGACTTTAGTCACTTTGGTTTCCAGCATAATGCTGTCAAACTTCGACTTCATCGACTTGGTGAAGACTTTGATTAAGTCTTTGTCGGCCGCAGGAATCAACTGATCCATGAACTCAACGACGTCGATCTTGGCACCCAATGCACTGTACACACAGCCCATTTCCAAACCGATGATACCGCCACCTAGAATGAGCATTTTCTTCGGTACGAAAGGCAACTCAAGAGCGTCCGTCGAGTCCCAAATGCGCTCGTCTTCATGTGGAATAAACGGCAGTTCAACTGGCTGCGAACCTGCGGCAATGATCGCGTTCTCAAACTTGATGACAGTTTCTTCGTCGCCGGTCACTTTAAGTTCGTTTGAGCCGGTGAATTCACCTTTGCCGGTGACCACTTTCACCTTGCGCATTTTTGACATTTGGCCTAAGCCGCCAGTCAATTGGCCAATAACTTTTTCTTTGTGGGCGCGGATTTTGTCCAAGTCAATTTTTGGCTCGGCAAATGACACAC
>JAMCWV010000036.1:4428-5808 GCA_023481025.1 Gammaproteobacteria bacterium | reverse complement strand
CTGCAATATCCGCTTCACTGGCAACCCCTGTCATGGCTCAGGATATTGAAATCTATGGCCGCGCACATGTGTCCGTTGATGCGTTAGATAACGGCAGTGACACCGGAATGAACGTTTCAAGTAACTCAAGCCGTTTAGGTTTCCGTGCTAAGCATGAACTTGAAAACGGTTTAGAAGCCTTCCTTTATGCAAATCGAAACCAATATTCGCTACGACCAAGGTAACGGTGGGTCACTGGCATCGCGCGATTCATTTGCGGGAATTCGTGGTGGTTTCGGTCAGTTGCGTGTTGGTTTCTTTGATACCCCAACCAAACTTGTACGCAGCAACACCGACATGTTCGGTGACCGTTTAGGTGATGCTCGTAACTTCACCAGTGGCGATAACATGAGCTTCGACAACCGTTTCCGTAACGGCGTTCATTATCGCAGCCCAAGCAAAGGCCCGGTGACGTTTGATATCCAGTACTCACCGCACAATGCAGAAGGTGCCACTGCTGACAACAACCGTACAGCCATGAGTACTTCGCTAACTTATCGTCAAGGTGACTGGTACGCTGTGGTTGCATATGAAACATTGGAAAGTGCAGTGACCACTGCAGACGGAACCGTTCTTGACCCGTCAGTTGTGCGTGTTGGCGCTTACTACAACTTCAAACCTGAATGGCGCGTCTCAGCATTCTTCCAAAGCGCGACCGACATTGCTGGTGGTGATCGCACGGTTTATGGTTTAGGTACTAGCTACCGCTCTGGTGAGTGGACGTACCGCGCCCAGTTTTACGCAGCGAGTGACAATGACACAGCAGACACTGGCGCCAACATGTTAGTGCTTGGTGCAGATCGTCGCTTAGCGCGTTCAACAACGGCTTACATCGTTTACGCGATGGCTGATAACGACGCTGCTGCAACGTTCCAAGTCAGTGCCGGTGGCCGCGACACGCGTCTTCCAGCCCTTGCTGGTGAAACCCAAACCGGTTTATCAGTCGGACTTGTTTATAGTTTCTAAAAAATAATTGAGTGTCATCTTTGTGTCATATTTAAACGCTAGGATGACCTCGACTTAACTTGATAACCCTGTTGAATGGACAGGACCAGGAGAGAAAGATGAAAAAGACTATGATCGCTACCATCGTTGCCGCCGCGTTTACACTAAGTGCAACTGCAGCAGCCGATGTTGACCCACGTCTTCCAGAATATCAACGCGCGTCAGGCGTGTCAGGGAACCTTAACTCGATTGGTTCTGACACCTTGAACAACCTGATGACCTTGTGGGCTGAAGAGTTCAACAAGTTCTACCCGAACGTGAACGTGCAAATTCAAGGTGCTGGTTCTTCAACTGCGCCACCGGCAATTACCGAAGGTACAGCAAACTTCGCGCCGA
>JAMCWV010000036.1:0-4418 GCA_023481025.1 Gammaproteobacteria bacterium | reverse complement strand
TGAAATCGAGACGTTCGAAGCGCGTCACGGTTATGCACCTTACGCCATGCCAGTTGCGATTGACATGTTGGCGGTTTACGTGAACAACGACAACCCAATTCAGTGTTTGTCACTGCAACAAGTTGACGCGATTTTCTCTGCGACCCGTCGTGGTGGTTACTCACAAGATATCAACCGCTGGGGTCAAGTAGGTCTGACTGGTTCTTGGGCTAACCGTGACATCGCTTTGTATGGTCGTAACGCTGTATCTGGTACTTACGGTTACTTTAAAGACAACGCTTTGTTTGGCGGTGACTTCAAGTCAAGCGTTAACGAGCAGCCTGGTTCTTCTTCAGTGGTTCAAGGTGTAACTGAGTCATTAAATGGTATCGGTTACTCAGGTATCGGTTACCGCACTTCTGGTGTTCGTGCTATCGCAATCGCTGCTGAACATGGCGGTGAGTGTGTTGAGCCGACGGCAGAGAACGCAGCAAACGGTACCTATCCACTTGCACGTTACTTGTACGTGTACGTGAACAAGCACCCGAACCGTGACTTCGACCCAATGACGCGTGAATTCGTGAAAATGTTGTACTCGAAAATTGGTCAAGAAGTTGTCGACCGTGACGGTTACGTACCATTACCTGAGTCTTTAGCGTCACGCATTCGCAGCGAGCTGAATGTAAAGTAACGCGACCATGAGAATGGTTGATAAAAGAGGCACCTATGTGCCTCTTTTTGCGTTTGGCACCGGCAACAAATATGACGTTTTCGTGTCACTGTCACATTGCTGTCACAATCCAAATTTATACTTTCGCTCATGATAATTTCTATCTGCCAAAATGAGACACTCGTATGATGACAGATTCAACGTCTAACGCCCTGAGCAGTCGCCGCCAGTCGCGTTTGCCCACTGCCGAATTGCGGGCAAAACGCCGCCGTGTGCGGATGTTTAAGAACGGTTTATCGCGTTGGGGAATTACTGCCGCCGGTTACGGTGTAGTGTTTTCTCTTGCCCTCATTTTTATTTACCTCTTCTACGAAGTTATGCCGATTTTCAAAGGTGCAACGATTGATCACGAAGTGACCTTTCAGGTTCCAGGTGATGCGCAACCGTTGCATTTGAGTATAGAGCGCTATCAAGAGATGGGGCTAAATTATGGCGCGAATGGTCAGGTCACGTTCTTTAACCTCGACTCTGGTGAAGTCCGCCTGCAAGACCAATTAGTTGGTAATGATGGCGCCGATATTACGGTATTTGCACGTGGCGAGGACATTGGTGGTTTGGTCGCCTACGGTTATTCCGATGGTAGCGTAAAGCTGGCGCGAGCGGATTATCAAGTCACGTTCCCGGATGACCAACGCTATATTACGCCGTCGTTACTGCGTCCGTATGGTGAAACGCCAATCCAACTGGATCCAGAAGGCGCAGCCTTAGTTCAACTTGGTTTGCAAGAGAGCACGCGCGGTGCTCGTTCTGCCATGTTAGTGGGGTACACGAGTGATGGCCGTTACGTCACTGCACGCTTAACCACACGCGAGAATCTCTTTACCGGCGCAGTGGAAACACAAGTCACGCGCGGAACATTACCAGCGCTTCCGGCGCAACCGCAGACGATTCTGATCGACAAGGAAATGCGCAGTGTGTTTGTCGCTGACGTTGCCGGTTATTTGCACTACGTCGATATTCGTAACCCGCGTGAACCTGTGCTGCAACATAGTATAAGAGCAGCGACTGGTGAATACATTACGGCGATGGACTTCTTAGTCGGCTCGGTATCACTGATTGTTGGTACCGATAAGGGCCGGTTGAGCCAATGGTTCTTAGTTCGTGATGAAGAAAATAACAATGTGCTACAACGTATTCGCGATTTCAAACCGCATCAAGCCGCAATTACCCACATTGCTCCTGAGTACATACGTAAAGGTTTCATTGTTGGTGACGCCAGCGGTACCGTCGGTGTTCATTACGGCACGTCGGCCCGGACATTGTTGCAACAGCAAATGGTCGACGGCGCTATCGCTGGTATTGCGTTGTCACCGGTCAACCGTCGGGTTGTTGTCTTGGATCAAGACCAAAACCTACACGTTTCTGAGCTTTGGAACCGCCACCCACAGATTTCCTTTTCGGCACTGTGGAACAAAGTGTGGTACGAGGGACGCAGTGACCCTGAGTATATTTGGCAGTCTTCGTCGGCGAGTGACGAATTTGAGTCGAAGTTCAGCCTTGTGCCGTTATCCATCGGTACCTTAAAAGCGGCATTCTTCGCCATGTTGTTTGCTATGCCATTGGCGATTATGGGCGCAATTTATACCGCTTACTTTATGACGCCAAAATTACGTGGTGCGGTGAAGCCGACCATTGAAATTATGGAAGCGTTACCGACGGTTATTCTTGGTTTCCTTGCCGGTTTATGGCTGGCGCCATTCATGGAAAACAACCTGCCTGCGGTGTTCTCACTGTTGATTGGTATGCCAATCGTGATGCTCTTGATGGCTTTCCTCTGGCGTTATGTCCCTGCGGTGATTCGCGGTCGCGTCGCCGCAGGTTGGGAAGCGGCATTGTTGGTTCCGGTCGTACTCGGTTTCGGTTGGGCGATGGTGTCGCTTAGTCCTTACATTGAAGTGTGGTTCTTTGACGGCAGCATGCGTCAGTGGTTCACCGATAACGGTATTACCTACGACCAGCGGAACGCCATGGTTGTTGGAGTCGCGATGGGCTTTGCCGTCATTCCAACCATTTATTCAATTGCTGAAGACGCGGTGTTCAACGTACCGAAGCACCTGACTCAAGGCTCATTAGCGCTTGGTGCAACACCGTGGCAAACCGTGCTGGGTGTAGTGCTCCCGACTGCAAGCCCGGGGATTTTCTCCGCAATTATGATTGGCTTCGGCCGCGCGGTAGGCGAAACCATGATTGTATTGATGGCCACCGGTAACAGCCCAATCGTTAACTTTAATATCTTTGAAGGAATGCGGACCTTGTCAGCAAATATCGCCGTGGAATTACCAGAAACAGCCGTCGGCAGTAGCCACTTTAGAATCTTGTTCTTAGCGGCGCTGGTGTTACTGACCTTTACGTTTATTCTCAACACAATTGCTGAAGTTGTACGTCAGCGTTTACGTCAACGCTACAGTAGCCTGTAATCAAAGGGGTAAGAAGCAATGAAACAATGGTTTAGAAGCGGTACTCCTTGGATCTGGTTAACTGGGGGCGCAGTCACGATTAGTATCGTCATGGTAGTGGGCTTGTTAAGCTTGATTGCCGTGCGTGGTTTAAGTCACTTTTGGCCGGGCAGTGTGGCGGAAGTGACAATTGTTGACCCGAGAACGGGTGAAACCAGCTCGGTCATGGGTGAAATTGTCCGCAGTGAAACAATTACCGCACAGATGGCGAGAGAAGGTGGTAACCCAGTGGGTGAAGGCCAAGACTTGGTCACGCGGTATTTGTTCAAACAAGGCAACCGTGATCAATACGGCACGGACTTCGTCTGGCACTTCGACAGCACCATGCAAGAGGTTAATTATCCGCAAGGAGTGATGGCGATTGAGCGGCGCGAATGGGGTAATTTTTATGGCTTCCCTGTCGCTTTAATGACTGATGGTCTGGTGACCGTCACGGCGGACGACCCAGCTTTTGCTGCGCAACTTGAAGTGGCTCTGGCACGTGCGATTGAGCGCGCCAAAACAAATACCGCGTGACCAAGTCGGGATGTGGGTCGAATTAACACTGCAATTGAACGGATTCGTTTGACTGAACGGGGCCTTGAGCTGCAGCAATTGCCAGACGAAGAGCTCGCCAGTCAGCGCTCAGAGTTACAGGCGCAACGCGCAGCGCTCGACGCAGAATACGATGTTTTGCGCATGCAAATGGATGAACTTCAGCGCGAACGTCGTCGTGACAGCTTAGTGATGGCCATGACGGACGGACGTGAAGTGCAGCTGAATTTGTCAACTGTGATTGCGATTACACAGCCGAATGACATGTCATTATTGAGCAAGTTTGGCTACTACTTCGCCAAAATTTGGGAGTTTTTAACCACCGAGCCGCGGGAAGCTAATACCGAAGGTGGGATTTTCCCGGCGATATTCGGCACCATCACCATGGTCTTTATTATGTCGATTATGGTGACACCGTTTGGTATTTTGGCAGCAATTTACTTGCGCGAATATGCGAAGCAAGGGCCACTGACTCGAATGATTCGGATTAGTGTGTATAACCTTGCCGGTGTTCCTTCGATTGTATTCGGGGTGTTTGGTTTAGGCTTCTTTGTTTACTATCTTGGTGGCAACATTGACCGCATTTTCTACGAAGCGGCATTACCGTCGCCCACCTTTGGTACACCGGGTCTATTCTGGGCGTCATTAACTTTGGCACTGTTGACCTTGCCGGTAGTTATCGTTTCAACCGAAGAAGGTTTAGCTCGAATACAATCGAA
>JAMCWV010000130.1 GCA_023481025.1 Gammaproteobacteria bacterium | reverse complement strand
AAACAGAAGACGGGTCTTCAGTTCTGACAAACCACCTTTTGCGCTGGTTTTTTCCAATCCTGGTCTAGCCATGAGTCAATTATCCTTCGACTTTGCCGCCGGCCGCTTCGATTAACTCGAGCGCACCTTTAGTGACTTTAATGCCCTGTACAGTAATAGCACGGTTGATTTCACCAGACTTGATGACTTTAACGAACAAAATGTTCTTCTTCACCAGACCTGCTTCTTTCAACGTGTCTAACGTCGCAGTTTCACCAGCTACTTTAGCTAGTTCACTCAGGGTAACTTCAGCTGTTTGCATCGCTTTACGTGAAGTAAAACCGAATTTAGGCAAACGGCGTTGTAAAGGCATCTGACCGCCTTCGAAACCTGGCTTCACGCTTCCGCCTGAACGAGATTTCTGACCTTTGTGACCACGACCACCTGTCTTGCCAAGTCCTGAACCAATACCGCGACCTAAGCGCTTCTTAGCAGTCTTCGCACCAGGTGCAGGAGAGAGAGAATTCAAAAACATGTCTTACTCCTCTACCTTAACCATGTAGTTAACCTTGTTAATCATACCGCGAACAGAAGGAGTATCTTCTAATTCAACTGTGTGATTAATGCGGCGCAGACCCAAACCAACTAATGTAGCCTTATGCTTTGGTAAGCGGCCAATTGAGCTTTTAGTTTGAGTTACTTTAATAGTCTTGTTCGCCATTGTTCACTACCCCACGATTTCTTTAACAGAAAGTCCGCGTTTCGCAGCGATCTGCTCTGGAGAGTTCATTGCCTCTAGAGCTTTAATCGTTGCACGAACAACGTTAATTGGGTTGGTTGAACCGTAAGCTTTTGACAGAACGTTATGAACGCCAGCAACTTCGAGGACGGCGCGCATTGCACCACCGGCGATAATACCGGTACCTTCAGAGGCTGGTTGCATAAATACGTTCGAGCCAGAGTGACGACCTTTAACCGGGTGTTGCAACGTACCGTTGGTTAACTCTACAGTCACCATGTTACGGCGTGCTTTTTCCATCGCTTTCTGGATAGCAGCAGGCACTTCACGTGCTTTGCCGTAACCGAAACCAACTTTACCCTGGCCATCACCTACCACAGTCAGCGCAGTAAAGCTAAAGATACGACCACCTTTAACAACTTTAGAGACGCGGTTAACTGTGATGAGCTTTTCCATCATTTCACCGTTTTGAGCTTCATGATTTGCCATTTTCGTCTCCTAGAACTGCAGTCCTGCTTCACGGGCAGCATCTGCCAGTGCAGCAACACGACCATGGTATTTGAAGCCACTGCGATCGAAAGATACAGACTCAACGCCTTTCTCTTTACCACGCTCAGCAATCAACTTACCGACGAATTTTGCGGCTTCCACGTTACCCGTGCTCTTTAACTGCTCTTTAATCGCGCCTTCTACAGTAGAAGCTGTCGCTAATACTTCAGAACCACTAGCTGCGATCAATTGAGCATAGATATGCCGCGGGGTACGGTGAACCACCAGACGGGTCGCACCCAACTCTTGAATTTTCTTACGCGCGCGAGTAGCACGACGTAAGCGAGCTGATTTCTTGTCCATCGTATTACCCTATTTTTTCTTGGCTTCTTTACGGCGCACTTGCTCGTCGCTGTAACGTACACCTTTGCCTTTGTAAGGCTCTGGTTTACGGTACGCGCGAATGTTAGCAGCTACTTGACCTACTAACTGCTTATCAGCGCCCTTCACTACAACCTCAGTTTGAGTTGGAGTTTCAACGGTAACACCCGCTGGAACGTTAAACTCAACTGGGTGAGAGAAGCCCAGGCTCAGATTTAATTTATTACCTTGAGCTTGTGCACGGTAACCAACACCTACTAGGTTCAGTTTACGTACGAAGCCTTGGGTAACCCCGACAACCATGTTATTCAACAATGCACGAGCAGTACCTGCTTGAGCAACTGCGTTTGCCATACCTTCGCGAGGTGCAGCGCGCAATTCTTGATCAGCAGAAACAACTTCTACTGCATCATTAAAAACACGAGTCAAAGTACCTTGAGTACCTTTAATTGTTACTTCCTGACCGTTCAACGTAACTTCAACGCCGGCAGGGATAGCAACAGGTGCCTTAGCAACGCGTGACATATCCTACCCTCCGTTACGCTACGTAGCCGATGATCTCACCACCGAGTCCTGCTTTACGCGCAGCACGGTCGGTCATCAGGCCCTTAGACGTGGAAATAACTGCGATACCGAGACCACCCATAACTTTAGGTAGTTCGTTACGCTTCTTATAAATACGTAGACCAGGACGGCTTACACGCTGAATTGATTCGATGACAGGCTTGCCTTCGAAATACTTCAGGGTGATTTCCAACTCTGGCTTCACGCTATCTGCTACTTTGAATCCACTGATGTAACCCTCGTCTTGCAGAACTTGTGCAATTGCTTGCTTCTGCTTTGACGCTGGCATCACCACTGCAACTTTGTTCGCAGACTGAGCGTTGCGAATGCGTGTAAACATATCCGCAATTGGATCTTGCATGCTCATTTTTGCTTTCTCCCGTGATTGGTGGCTTACCAGCTAGCTTTTTTCAAGCCAGGAATTTCACCGCGCATCGCTTTTTCACGAACCTTGATACGGCTCATGCCAAACTTGCGCAGCACACCATGTGGACGACCAGTCACACGGCAGCGGTTACGCTGACGTGAACGACTGCTATCACGAGGAAGCTTCTGAAGTTCCAGAACGGCTTCCCAGCGTTGCTCGTCTGAGGTCGCTGGATTGCTAATAGTAGCTTTCAGTGCGCGGCGTTTTTCAGCAAACTTTTCAGCTAGCTGTTGACGCTTAAGTTCGCGCATTTTCATAGAAACTTTTGCCATAACTCTACACCTTACTTTTTAAACGGGAAGTTAAAGGCAGCCAGCAATGCACGAGCTTCATCGTCGCTCTTTGCACTGGTAGTGATCGTGATATCCAAACCACGTACCCGGTCGACTTTGTCATAGTCGATTTCTGGGAAAATGATTTGCTCACGAACGCCCATGCTGTAGTTCCCGCGACCGTCAAATGACTTCGGGTTTAAACCACGGAAGTCACGAATCCGAGGAATCGCAATAGAGATCAGTCTCTGCAGGAAGTCCCACATGTGCTCGCCGCGTAGAGTTACTTTACAACCAATCGGGAAGCCTTCACGGATTTTGAAGCCAGCAACTGATTTACGAGCAACAGTGCGCACAACTTTTTGGCCAGTAATGGCTTCTAAGTCGGCAACTGCGTTGTCGAGAATCTTTTTGTCTGCTAATGCTTCGCCAACACCCATATTGAGTGTGATTTTCTCAATCCGAGGGACTTGCATGACACTGGTGTAGCTGAACTGTTTCATCAGTTCAGGAACTACAGTCTCTCTGTAAAAATCATGCAGTTTCGCCATCGTATACTCCAAATATTAATTAGATGATTTCATTGTTCGATTTGAAGAAACGGACTTTTTTGCCGTCTTCGAATCGGAAACCAACTCGATCTGCTGCGCCAGTCGCTGGGTTGAAGATCGCAACATTAGAAACATGAATTGCGGCTTCTTTTTCAATAATGCCACCTGGTTCATTCAGAGACGGATTAGGTTTCTGATGTTTCTTGATTACGTTAATACCTTCAACTACAACGCGATTAGTACCGGTTAAAACAGAAAGCACTTTGCCGCGCTTCCCTTTGTCTTTACCAGCTAACACAACTACTTCGTCATCACGTCTGATTTTTGCCGCCATTGTCGACTCCTTATAGTACTTCTGGCGCCAGCGAAATGATCTTCATGAATTGCTCACCGCGCAATTCACGAGTCACCGGGCCAAAGATACGGGTCCCAATTGGCTGTGAGTTGTTGTTCAAAATCACAGCCGCGTTGCGGTCAAAACGGATAACAGAGCCGTCTTGACGACGGACGCCTTTCCGGGTGCGAACCACCACCGCATTATAAACATCGCCTTTCTTCACCTTGCCACGAGGAATTGCTTCCTTCACTGACACTTTGATGATGTCGCCAATGTTTGCATAACGGCGGTGCGAACCACCTAGAACCTTAATACATTGTACGCTGCGTGCGCCAGAGTTATCGGCCACGTCCAGCATAGATTGCATCTGGATCATCTCAGTGCTCCGCTTGAGTTAGTAAACCAGACTCTCCCGAGTCCAAATAAATCTCCAAACTGCTCTTCAGTGAGGAGAACCCCATATTAATAGGGCGCGAAATTGTAACAGACAAAAAAGGAAAATGATAGAGGAATTTCAATAAAAAGAGGGGCGGTGCGAACCGAGGAAATGACTTTTAATTCGCACCGCTATTCTACAGATTTGGAGCTTAATTACTAGAAATAATATCCAAAATTAATATTAAAGCGAGTATTAGTCCGTCCGCCATCTTGCGCGATGGAACCACCGACAAATGGTTGATTTCGTGCAGTAACTAAGTCGACATAGGTGAACACACCGCCGGCAGTCACAGCAACACCAAGCACATTCATGATAGTGTCGTCATTGTATCCACGCTTGTTCGTTAATAAGCTGAAATTGTTGTACCAAGTTAGGTCAGTAATAGGACCAATACTTACCGCTTGGTTGTACGCAACATTCGCAGTCCACACGTCGGCGCGCGACGGAATCGTATCGTAAAACGCGTAAGCACCAACAACGACACCGATATTATCAATATCGAAGCTATAGTCGTAACCGCTATATTGCGCCATGAAGTCCCAAGGGCCATTCTGATAACGAGCATGCAAACCATAATTGCGGCGATCGCCAACATTACGCAAACCATCGTTAAAGCGCCCATACTGTGCAGAGACACCCAGCTCGAGCATTTCGTCGGCACCCACATCCCATTTGTGCGCAATACGGGTCATTAAGGTGTTATTTTCACTCGCTAATAAGTTCGGGTCGTCATACACCCCTTCGCCTTCCACACGAATACCGACGACATCATAATTGTAGCGGTCAGCGCTGCTGCGCACGCCACCGGTGACACCGCCGAGCTCGTCATTGAGAATAAAGGCAAAATCGAGATCCCAAGTATCCGTGCGTTTCAGTAGGCGTATACCGGAGCCGGGGTTGTCTTCCATACCAACATAGAAATTAGTACTGAAGAAATAGCTATGGGAGTTATAAGGCATAATACCGAATGGTTGAATAACTAAACCCACCTGCCCTTGCCACTCGTCAGTGAAGTCATAACCAAAATAGGCGTGGCGCACCGCATCCATGTATTCAAACCAACGGTACTGAGCTGACAAAATCACGTCACCCATTCGACCATTAAAGTCGAGGCGAAAAATATCAAAGTCTAAATCACCACCTCGTCGACGTTGTGCGCGGTCATAGTCATTGACCTGATATTGAAAGCGCACTGCACCACCTAGGGTAATGCCGTCTTCGCTCGCGGCGTCGACTTCTTCTTCAACTTCAGCGAGACGTTCGGAGGTTTGCTCGGCTTGTCGTTTGCGCTCTATTTCTTGTTCGGACGTGTGGGCTTTTAATGCTTCATTTTCTGCTTTGAGCGCTTGTAGCTCGCGCTCGAGGATTGCGATTCGTTCTTCGATGGAAAGTTCTTGCTGACTTTGCGCCAAGGCCTGATTACCGTAAATCAACGGTACCAGCGCTAAGGCAAGCATGGAAATTCGCATACAATACTCCTTATCTGCGAAGAAAAACTGCTTCTTAGTATAGTAACTCAATAAAATTACGATCGAGTAGGAGGAGGCCTCACGGCCTCCGTCCTCTCACACCACCGGGCATACGGTTCCGTACCACGGCGGTTCATAGGTTACATTTGAGCTGATGGTAACTGTCCATCAATGATATCAATCCCA
>JAMCWV010000215.1 GCA_023481025.1 Gammaproteobacteria bacterium | reverse complement strand
TATTTGGCAAGGAAGGAAAGGCTTTGAAATACTCGGCAGCGAGCCTCGCCTAGAATTACGTGGCGGACATATTCGTAACCCAAATGATCAAGCCGCACAGCGCTTTTTGCGTAACAAGGCTGAATTTCGCGATCAACTTCAAGCAAACTATTTAACTGTGGCTGAAGGGGTATCATTTTCAGCCAAGTTTCGAGAGCCTGCTTATCAATTTCTGGCGCGGTGGCAACAACTTTGTGTGGTGAAGCCGGCTTGGGGTAAACAAGGCCAAGGTGTAACTGTCGGTATTAGCGACCAAGAGAGTCTTGACCTAGCCATTGATGAAGCGTTTGAATTTAATCAAGGGCGCGATCAGATCATTCTTGAGTTGCAATTTCACCATGCCGAAGAAGCCCGATTTCTGGTGGTTGGTGGACGTTGTATTAGCGTGTTTAAGCGGCTACCACCGGCCATTTGCGGCGATGGGCAGGCCACGATCGAAGCGTTAATTGCTCAGCGCAATGCGCAAAAACGAACGAATCCAAATGAATGTCGGTTACCGATTGTACTCGATGGCAGCCGATTACGACGTCTAACAAAGTACGGCTATCATCCGCACACGGTGTTGCCGAAGGGTGAGTGGTACTGTATTGATGAGAAAGCCAGCATTAGCACCGGGGGTGACACCTTTGAGTGCAGTGAATTCATCGCGGATGATTACAAGACGATCGCTGAGCAAGTTGCTGAATTAGCTTCGCCCATTGCTGTGGTCGGTGTGGACATGATGGCAACCGACTTTCAGCAGCCGATTCGTGCTGATAATTACATTGTTTTGGAAGCGAACAGCGGTCCTGCTATTACAGGCCACCGTTACCCGAGTTATGGTCGGCCGGTCGATGTGGTGGCCCCGATTTACGATTATGCTCAGGAACATTTTCATTTTTCGCAGCTCCGACACAAGTCAATCTCGGTCACAGCGACATTATTTGTGCCAAGAACTGATGATCCGTGGCCAATGTGGCAGCTCCTCTTAGATTTACTCGCAGACAAGAATATTCAAATAGAGGAAAGCGATGCACCGAGCTCGCTAGCATTTACCACCACTGAACAGGACTTATTGCGATTACAACAACGCTTCCATCAAAGCTATAGTCAGCAGCAAGCGGCGCTGATATTCAGCCAACCAGCGCCATAAAAAAGGGCCGCTATTCGCGGCCCTCGTTATTGTCTTGCAGGTGATGACTAACGCAAATCGAAACGATCTGCTTCCATCACTTTGTTCCATGCTTTAACGAAGTCGTTGACAAACTTCTCTTTCGAGTCGTCCTGTGCATAAACTTCGGCGATGGCACGGAGCTGTGAGTTTGAACCGAAAAGTAAGTCGATACGTGTACCTTTCCACTTCTCTTTACCTGTGGCGCGGTCGATACCAACGAACTCAGAACCATCTTTTGAGGCGTCTTTCCACTCAGTGCCAAGGTCGGTTAAGTTGACAAAGAAGTCATTGCTTAACGTGCCTGGCTTGTCGGTGAACACACCGTGCTTCGATCCTTTGAAGTTAGCGTCGAGTACACGTAAACCACCAACCAATACCGTCATTTCTGGTGCCGTTAACGTTAACAACTGCGCACGGTCAACCAGCATTTCCTCGTCAGACACAGTAAAGCGCTTCGGCAGGTAGTTGCGGAAACCGTCTGCTTCTGGCTTGAGCACATCAAACGACTCGGCGTCAGTTTGCTCGTCAGTCGCGTCAGTACGACCTGGGTTAAATGGTACAGTGACATCGAACCCAGCGTCTTTCGCTGCTTTTTCTACTGCTGCAGCTCCACCAAGGACAATCAAGTCGGCCAAGGAAACTTTCTTGTTGCCGCTTTGCTTGCTATTGAACGCAGACTGAATGCCTTCGAGCTTCGCCAGAACCTTCTTCAGCTGCTCTGGTTGGTTCACTTCCCAGTCTTTCTGCGGGGCTAGGCGGATACGTGCACCGTTGGCACCACCACGCGCGTCTGAGCCGCGGAAGGTAGACGCTGATGACCAGGCGGTGTAGACCAACTCAGAAATACCAAGGCCTGAGCTGAGTAGTTCAGCTTTCAGTGCTTTGATATCAGCCGCGTCAATCAAGTCGTGGTCAACCGCGGGCACTGGGTCTTGCCAAATTAAGTCTTCAGCCGGTACTTCTGGACCAAGGTAACGTGACTTAGGTCCCATGTCGCGGTGAGTTAGCTTGAACCATGCGCGAGCAAAGGCATCGGCGAACTCGTCAGGATTTTTGTGGAAATGCTCAGACACCTTGCGATAATCCGGATCCATTTTCATGGCCATATCAGCAGTGGTCATCATGAGTCCACGACGTTGTGTTGGGTCTGCTGCGTCTGGCGCATGATCGCTCTCGGAAAGCTGCTTAGCCGCCCACTGATATGCACCGGCAGGGCTCTTCGTGAGTTCCCAGTCGTACCCGAATAATACGCTGAAGTAGCTGTTATCCCATTTCGTGGGTGATGGTGTCCACGCGCCTTCGATACCACTGGTAATGGTGTCAGCACCTTTACCACTCTTATAAGTGCTTAACCAACCTAAACCTTGCGCGTCAATTGGCGCGGCTTCAGGCTCTGGACCAACATGTGCAGCATCACCGGCACCGTGCGCTTTACCAAAGGTGTGGCCACCTGCAGTTAAGGCAACGGTTTCATAGTCATTCATGGCCATGCGCTTGAAGGTTTCGCGCACGTCTTTGGCAGACAGCAGCGGGTCAGGGTTGCCATCAGGGCCTTCCGGGTTGACGTAAATCAAACCCATTTGCACCGCAGCTAAAGGGTTTTCAAGGTCGCGCTCTCCGGAGTAGCGGCTATTTTCTTTGTCACTGGTGGCTAGCCATTCAGTTTCTGCGCCCCAGTAAATGTCTTCTTCTGGTTCCCAAATATCTTCACGGCCGCCGCCGAAACCAAAGGTTTTAAAGCCCATGGACTCAAGCGCAACGTTACCGGTTAGGATAAATAAGTCGGCCCACGACAATTTATTACCGTATTTCTTTTTCACTGGCCAAAGTAAACGACGCGCTTTGTCGAGATTACCATTGTCCGGCCAGCTGTTCAGCGGCGCAAAACGTTGATTCCCCGTGGAAGCACCACCACGGCCATCGCCCATGCGGTACGTACCTGCTGCGTGCCAAGCCATGCGAATCATCAATGGACCATAATGGCCATAGTCTGCCGGCCACCAATCTTGTGATGTCGTCAGTACGTCTTCGATGTCCTTTTTAACAGCGGCAAGGTCGAGGGACTTGAATGCTTCGCGATAATTGAAATCATCGCCGAGAGGATTGGATTTCTTGTCGTTCTGGTGCAAAATCTTTAGGTTCAGCTGATTTGGCCACCAATCTTGATTCTTGGTACCCGCGCCGCCCATGCTCGTGCTAGCACCGTGCATGACTGGGCATTTGCCTGCATTTTTATTCTCGCTCATGATCTTCCTCCAAAAAATGGACGCTCTAAGAAATTTACACCTATAGGTATAGCAACAGGTTGGGGTTCTCACAAACTTATAGAATCGTTTGCGTTAATAGATTTTATCTATTAAAAATTGGGATATGCATCGACAGTGGCTTCTGCAGGTAAGTACCTGCTTCACACCTGCGACAAAAAGCCGCCTAAATAGGCGGCTTGGAGAGTCATAAATAAATTCAAAGAGTTATGGAATTTCGAAGGCAATCGCGACACGGTAGTCACGGCCTTGATGGCGCGGATCAAAGCGCCAGCGCTTTAATGCGTCAGAGGCTGCATCATGGAAGATTGGATCGGACGTAGAAACTTCCACCCAAATGTTGTCCGTGGTGCCTTCACTGGTAATATCAAAGCGCAGTAAGACAACATCTTCTAAGCCTTGCTCAACAGCCGCTTCTGGGTAACGTGGATTAACCCGAACGATCGGGGTCGGTGTTGGACGCTCAATATTTTCAGCGCTTGTCGTCATCAATTGTGTTGCGCCAGCGGGGTTGAGTACGAAAACCCAAGCGGCAAAGCCAGTTGCGATGAGCGCAAGGAGTGGCCAGCGGCTGAAGCCGCGCTGGATAGTGAGTTGTTGAATCCGTTGTTTCATAGGGTGTGCTCCATAGTGGTTAAGATGCGGCGTACCGAACTGCAAGGCAGCCTTTTGCTCGTGTTGGAATGCTAAGGAGCTGGTCAGCAACGCCTCAGCATAGGTTTTTACGTCATCGGGATATTTCGCTAGAATTGCGGCGTCGCATGCGAGCTCTTGATCTTGGCGGAAGCTGCGATAAGCCATCCACGCCAAAGGATTGAACCAATTTAAGGCAAGCAACAGATAGGCAAACAGATTGTAATGAAGGTCACCACGCTGCCAGTGCAAACGCTCATGGGCGATAATTAAGGTTTGCTGACGTTCGCTATAGCGCTCGTTAAAATCACTCGGTAATAAGAGGCGCGGACGAATCAAGCCGCAAATTGCTGGCGACTTGATGTGACTTAAATGGCAGGCCTGTAATGCGTAAGCGTCATGCAACTGAATGGATTGCCCTTGACCAAGCCGGCGATAGAACAGCCACGACGTTGCGACCATCCAAGCGATTAAGGCGAATGTACCAGCGGCCCATAACCAAACCCAAAGGAACCGATTGGCTGCGGCGTACGTTTCGGCATTTTGGATGAGCTCCGGTGTGACGGTAAATTGCTGCGCAATGCCAGCGGTCACCGGTAAACTCGGTAGCCATGGCAACACAGCCGCAAGCGGAACAAATAGCCAAAGGCTATATTGAACACGGGCACCGAGGTAGCTCAAGACCGGGCGGCGCAGTAAAAGGAGTAAAGCGCAGGCTAGGGCCATGAGCCAGAGACTTGTCGATAGACTATTAATCATGACCGTTTCTCCTCGAGTTGAGCGATTAGTGTTTTCAACTCATCAATATCCTTGTGACTCAAGTCACCTTTTTCCGCGAAATGCGCCACCAGCGGTGTAACCTTTCCAGAAAATAGACGTTGGACAAAACTCTTGCTGGCTTGTTGTTGATAAGTCTGTTCCGAAATCGCTGGAGAATAAAGGTAGCCGCGACCTTGTTTGACAAAGCTCAATGCTTGTTTTTGCGTTAAGCGGTTCAACATGGTTTTGATTGTTTTTTCATGCCAATCAAATTCTTGCTGTAACTCGTTAACGATTTCCTGTGCCGTTTGTGGTGAACGTCGCCACAACACCTGCATCACGTGTAACTCTGCATTACTAACTTCGACCATGACTCACTCCGATTACAAATGTAATATACCTATTGATTACACATGTAATCCAATGGGTCAAGTTATTTTTTAATCGGGGTCTTTAAATTTATGTAGAATTAATTAACAATCAGGTAACAAACTGGGGTGAACACCAGACCAAAGGAGCGAGATGTGAAAAGGTTTACAACATTAATTGCAGCCGGTGCTTTATTAGCTTTTGCCTCGAGTGCGGTCATCAATGACGTGCGAGCTGAAGAGCGTCGCGGCACTATGCTTGACGCTGTCACTGCGTTGGCCAACCAAGACTTTAGCACTGCGTATAATCAGTTTCGTAAGTTTCTCGACCTGGGCAGTCCTGATGCGGCTTATAATCTTGGCCTGCTGGCGATTGAAGGTGCGGGCACCGAGTATGATCCCGTTCGATCGCTGGGCTATTTTAAAGCGGCTGAACAATGGGGGCATCCTCATGCTGCAGAAATTGCGGCGCAAATTGAACCTCACCTCGAAGCTGATGAGGTCAGCGAAGCGCGGGCATTTATGCAGCATTTGCACAGTGCGGTAATTGTCCCATTTGACGTTGAGCAATGGCCACGCCGCGAAGTACGTCTGCCTGAGTCGACTCGCAGAGATGTGCCGGCCTATCCTGCGCAGGCTGCACGCCAAGGCATTCAG
>JAMCWV010000057.1 GCA_023481025.1 Gammaproteobacteria bacterium | reverse complement strand
GTACCATAGGCATTAAAATTTCAATGGCGCCGGCGCGCTCCATTTCTTCACGCACCACTTGCTCAACCTTCCGCAGCACTTTTAGCCCAGTTGGGGTCCAAGTGTAGAGGCCTGAAGCAACCTTACGAACCATGCCTGCACGCAGCATCAATTGGTGGCTGATGACTTCCGCATCGGCTGGCGTTTCTTTTAATGTTCCTAGAAGGTACTGACTCGTCCGCATGTCATTTTTTCTCGCACAGATAGGGTAATAATTAAACGCGCATTCTAGCAGCCTGAGCGCGGGCGACAAAGTGTTTTACTGGGATTAATCGGCGCTAATGCTGAGAACGGTGCTGGTATGCCCGTGCACACGCCATTTAATATTAAATTCATACAAGTGCATGCCGTATTCCTTGTCCCAGTTTTGCTCGCGTTGATAGCCGGGCCGTGGATCTTGACCGAGCACTTCACCAATTAACTGACGTAAATGCGGCACATGCCGAGCTCGCTGCAGACTGGCTTCTGCTGCGGGGCTGAATTCGATGTGCATATCTGTGGTGGGGCGATCGTCAGCGAATCCACCGCGGGCATCCGGAATCGCGTCGGCATAAGGCAAATAGGGTTTGATATCAACAATCGGTGTGCCATCGAGCAAGTCTAAGCCGCGCACGATTAACCGAGGGGACGGCTGAAGTTGCACCTGAACCAGTTCAACGACGGACAAACCAAGCGCATTTGGGCGAAAGGTCGCGCGCGTAGCGAAAACCCCTTTGCGGGCATTACCGCCAAGACGTGGAGGACGAACTAACGGTTTCCAGCCTTTATCGACGGTTTCATGAAAGATAAAACTGAGCCATAAATGACTGAACTCGTCGAGACCACGCAGGCAGTCCGGGTGGTTGTAAGGCGCGACCAACTCGAGTGTGCCCAGCGCGCTTTTGACCAAGCCTGGTTGGCGTGGGATGGCAAATTTTTGTCGATAAGGCGAGCGAATATAGCCCACCGGCTCAATATGGTAACCTTGTGTCGATGGTGAGTGGCTCACAGGTTTGGCCTTTTACTATTTGTACAGGTGATGAGTACTGGCTAATTTGTCATATTTGACCATAATTTTGTGAATATGACTATGAGTGGACTGAGTTTAATCATTACGCCGATTTAAAATAACAATAATAAACAATTACTTATACGTTTTGGCCTGAACTTTGCTTATTCTAAGTGATAGATAGACGCAGTTTAAAATGGCGTCAGCAAGCAAAACTAGCAAAGGAAAACAGGGGAACAACACCGATGAAAAAAATAGCATTCACAATGATTACAGCATTCGCATTTGCTCTATTGAGCATGCCAGTGAGCTCTGCCAATGAGGGTAAAGTCACGCATACTTTTGATCTCGGCGGCATCGACACTGTGGTCATCAACAACGCGGTGGGCGACGTCAAACTGCGAACCGGCAATAGCAACCAAGCAAAAGTGACCGTCACTTTCGAAGTGAAGGGGCGTGGTTTCTTTCGTCGTAAGCCCGACGCTGCGAATTTGGATATCGACACCTGGCAACATGACAGCACGTTAGCGTTAAGCTTTAAGGAGAACAATGTGAATGCGTCGTGGGTGATTACCATGCCGGCAGTGACGAACATTGAAATTCAACAGGGTGTTGGTGCAATTGATGCGGTGATTGGTGCATCGCATTTTACGGTCGACTTAGGTGTTGGCGATATTAAAGTTACCGCACCATTAGCGTCTGTGGGTAAGGTCGATGTGAGTTCCGGTGTTGGTGCGGCGCGAATTACCGGCAGTGATAAAGTAGAAAGCCGTCGTCGCGTCGTCACCGAAAGTGCGGATCTGCGTCTTGAAGGCGAGTTTAATATTGATGCGACGGTCGGCGTTGGTGATGTTGCAGTGCGTTTGCGTTAAGCGACTAACTTATCAACAAAAAAAGAGCGAATCAGCCAGCTGATTCGCTCTTTTTGTTCGACTGCTTATATCATTCATAGCAGGTTAAATTAACCGGCTATTAAATTTTGAAGCTATCGAGGTTTTTACCTTGATCGAGTGCTGCTTGAATTGCTTTTGGTGTGCGGCCTTGGCCGGTCCAAGTTTTACGTTGCCCATCGGCATCGGTATAAGCGTACTTAGGTGCCACCGGTGCGCGTTTTTTACGCGGCTTGCTCGCTGTCGCAGCAGCAGTATCGCCACCAAAAATATCTTCCGGGCGTAAACCTGCTGCTTCAATTTGCTTGCGAATCCGTTCGACTTCTGCCAATTTCTCAGCTTGTTCAGCACGCAGTGCTTCTTCGTCAGCTTTACGCTGTTCAATGACACCCGCCAATTTGATGGCGACGTCTTGCAGTTCAGCTGAAGTGAGTGACTTGGTTGCCGCATTTAAACGACGCGCGTGGGTCAGAATATCGGTGAATTCTTTCATAGGGTATCCTGTTATAAATAAAGTAATGCTTGATAAATTAGTGAATTCTAGTTCTATTTGAATGATAGAACGAATCAGTCGAATTCCCTTATGTTGTTTGAAAAATATTCGATGTTAGCGAGTCCGTATTAACATGTCAGTTAAATACGCAGAACCGTATTTAATTGGATTGATCATAAACTAAAAAAATAAAACGCGACAACTTAATTTCAAATGTTTACATTAATTTAATCCATGGCTTACAAGAATCAACTTACCCTTGTAAAGACGATATTGTGGCATTTGCTCTTTAGTTATTACCAATAAGGCAATCTTATGTTGCTCAAAGAAAAGGTTTATTTGTCCAATTGCGATTCAGTGCGTGCTTTGCCTGCAACAGAACTGCAGAAACGCTTCCTACTTGGTTTAACCATGGCGTCGGGCGTTGTGCTATCGCCAAATACGATCATGGATAATCATGAAATCGCGGCGATTTTGACGAAACGAAATGTACAAAAGTATTTGAATGAAGAAGGCGTCGGGCGTCTTGTTGTGCATGGCTTTAATATTTCTAAAGACATGAGTCTAGATGATTATTTCGACTCGCTACCGGAGAATTATATTATTTCGAGTCTTGACGGCTCACCAAAGAAGAAAGAACTTACCCTCGTGCAAGTTCAGGCATTTCGTCAACGTTTGCGAGATACCGAGCGAGCATTACGTGCATTGCAGCCACACTATAAAGCCATTGAAGTCGCACAAGATAGCTTGCAGCAATCTATTTTTACCCGCTTAGCTGACCCAGAAGTATTTGCTCATTACTTTAAAGATGACGGCGAGCGGCAACTTTTTATGCTACGTGCTTCTGGTACATGTAGCCGCTCAGATTGGTACCATTTTGCCCACGACTTTTTTGATAACAACCAACGTTTCGCTCCAAATACTGAGCAAGAATTTAGACTTGAGGTGATTGACCCCGCTTACCACTCACTTTTTGTCGAAGCGGGAGACGGCTTTTTACAAGATCGTATTAAGCACCTCACTGAGATACCTCAGTCGGTTCTCGACGCTGGGTTAACGATTAAAAGTTTACAGCGGGAGCTCATGGTATTGGCGATTCCTTATAAATTATTTCAATTGGTCAGTGCCCTCGGGGCGGGGGAACTGGCACAGTTTATTTATTCTGAAACCATAAATTACGCTGAGACACGACTCGTCGACAAAGGCTATGATGGTTTTACACGCAAAAACTGGTTTGGTTTGTACCCAAAACTTCGGCATTACATTGGATTGGAAATTAAGCAGTGACAACAAAAGTGATGTATCAAAACAATTGGTTCCGAGTACTAAATAGCGGGCAGTGGTTTTTTGTCGACGAAGAAAACTCAGTGAACGGTGCTTTAATTCTCTGTTATGTTGGTGATCGACTGGTGCTGGTGAAGGTACCGCGGCGCGCGCATGAAGCAACGCTGTTAGAGGCGCCGCGCGGCTATGGTGACCCCGGTGAAACCGCCGTTGCAGCGGCAGCTCGAGAACTGTTCGAAGAAACAGGCTATCGAGTTGCCGAAGAAAGATTAGAAGCGCTCGGCCAAGTGAAACCGAATACAGCCATTCTTACCACCAATGTGAACGTTTTTCGCTGTGTGTTGCCGGCTCATGTACAACCAGAACGTGTCGACAGCAACGACGAGGCCTTCCAAGAAGTAACAAGCGTTGAATTAGTCGAACCGGCCGAATTGACGCAACTGATTGCAACGGGTCAACTTAGCTGCGGGATAACGCTGGCGGCTTTAATGCTCTCAGCAAGTAAAGGTTAAGCTCGGGACAGCACCATAATGCCGTGCGCATAAAAAAGCTCATTGGTGAACCAATGAGCTCCTTTTCCGGTTTCAGACCTCAAAACCCTTTACATATTTGGGTAGTTTGGACCGCCTGTTCCTTCGGGTGTGACCCAGCGAATATTCTGACTTGGATCTTTAATGTCACAGGTTTTGCAGTGAATACAGTTTTGCGCATTAATTTGGAAGCGCTTTTCACCGTCATCACTGGTCACGACTTCATAAACGCCAGCAGGGCAGTAGCGCTGCGCGGGCTCGTCGAATTTAGCCAAGTTCACGCTGATTGGAATGGATGGATCAGCGAGTTGTAGGTGGCATGGCTGATCTTCTTCGTGGTTGGTGTTGGATAAATAAACCGACGAGTTGCGATCAAATGAAATTTGATTGTCTGGCTTCGGATAGTCAATTTTTGCTGCTTCCGAGGCAAGCTGCATATTGGCATGATCAGGTTGCGTATCTTTAATCGTAAACGGCAGTTTGCCGCCGAAGTAGTTCTGGTCAACCGTGTTATACGCACCACCCAACCACATTCCAAATTTATGCACCGCAGGGCCAAAATTACGCGAACGGTAGAGTTCGTCAAATAACCACGAGTTTTTAAACGCCTCCGTGTATTCGATTAAATCGGCACCGTGCTTTTCACCTTGCAAGGCAGCAAACACAGTTTCAGCAGCCAATAAACCGCTCTTCATGGCGGTATGGTTGCCTTTGATTTTGGCGAAGTTCAAGGTGCCGGCGTCACAACCGACTAAGACAGCGCCCGGCATAGTCATTTTCGGCAAGGAATAAAAGCCACCTTTGGCAATGGCGCGGGCACCGTAACTCACACGCTTACCGTTTTCTAGCACCTTACGAATTTGCGGGTGCTGTTTAAAGCGTTGAAACTCTGCAAACGGGTTTAAATGTGGGTTGCTATAGTTAAGGTCGACAATCAGGCCAACAAAGACTTGGCCGCCTTCCGCGTGATAGAGATAACCGCCACCAGTCGCATGCTCTTTTAATGGCCAACCGGCACTGTGCACGACAAGGCCTTCTTCGTGTTGTTCAGCTGGAACGTCCCAGATTTCTTTAAAGCCAATGGCATAATGCTGCGGCGAACTATCTTGATCGAGTTGATAATGCGCGATCAGTTCTTTGCCGAGATGCCCGCGGCAACCTTCAGCGAAAATCGTATACTTAGCACGGAGCTCCATGCCTGGCATGTATCCGTCTTTTGGTTCGCCGTCGATGCCCACACCCATGTCGCCTGTAATCACACCGGCCACGGCATTGTTTTCATCGTATATCACTTCTGCGGCAGCAAAGCCTGGAAAGATTTCGACGCCAAGTTCTTCGGCTTGGCTTGCCAGCCAGCGACAGACATTTCCCATACTGACGATGTAGTTGCCGTCATTGTGGAAGGTTTTTGGCACCATAAAGTTTGGCAGTTTACTGGCGCTTTCTGCATTCTTGAACATGAAGATATCGTCGCGCTTCACCGCTGTGTTAAGTGGCGCGCCACGCTCTTTCCAGTCAGGGAATAATTCAGCGAGGGCGCGCGGCTCAAACACAGCACCCGACAGAATATGAGCACCGACTTCAGAGCCTTTCTCGATGACGCAGATTTGTAACTCGCCACCTTGCTCTTGATTGAGTTGAGCTAGTTTACATGCAGTACTCAGCCCAGCAGGGCCAGCGCCCACAATTAAACCC
>JAMCWV010000236.1 GCA_023481025.1 Gammaproteobacteria bacterium | reverse complement strand
TTCTGGGTTTGTCCGCGATATTGAAGTGCTGGTCACGGCAACCGGACGCCTGCAGCCAAGAGACTTTGTTGACGTTGGTGCACAGGTTTCCGGCCAACTCGACCGCCTGCATGTTGAAGTAGGCGATATGGTGGAAGAGGGTGATCTGCTGGCTGAGATTGACCCAACGCTGCTTGAAGCCCAGGTTGAATCGAGCCAGGCACAGTTTCGCAATCAACAGGCTATTTTGCGCGAGCGCGAAGCGCAATTTGAGCTTGCAAGGCTTAACTACGAACGCCAGGAACGCCTGCAGGCAGCCAGTTTGACTGCAGAAGAGCTGGTCGAAACCGCTCGTGCGGGCATGCAACAGGCGCAAGCGCAAGTGGATTCCATTCGCGCGCAAATGGAGCAAACCCAGTCTAGCCTGCGTGCCGCAGAAGCTAACCGCAACTACACCCGAATTTTCGCACCTATGACAGGCACTGTGGTCACCGTACAGGCCCGTCGCGGACAAACCCTGAATGCATCACAAACCACACCGACGATTCTGACCATTGCTGACCTGACGGAGATGACCGTCGAAGCGCAGGTGTCTGAAGCGGACATTAGCCGCCTCGAAGTTGGCATGCCGGTGTATTTCACCACCATGGGCAATCGTCAGCGTCGCTATTATGGTGAATTGCGCTTGGTTGAGCCGACCCCGGTCGTCGAAAATAATGTCGTTTTATATAACGCATTGTTTGAAGTGCCCAATGAAGAAGGGCGCTTGATGACGCAAATGACAACGAATGTCTTCTTTATTGCCGATGCAGCACGGGAGGTGGTGACGGTGCCCGCCGCTGCAGTACAGCGGGACCGCGATGGTAGCTTCGTAGAGCGGCTGGCAAGTGACGGAAGTCGCCAGCAGACGCGAGTAGAAACCGGGCTAAGTGACCGCGTGAACATTGAAATTCGTGAAGGGCTTAATGCAGGTGCCACGGTCGTATTACCTATTGCTGGTGGCGCTATGGGCGGTGGTCGAGGTCCTCGTGGATAGTCCGCTGATTCGGTTAAAAGGCATTACCAAAAGCTACCAGAGTGGAGAGTTAACCACTCAGGTGTTGCATGGGGTTGACCTGGATATTGAGGCAGGCGAGTTTGTTGCTATTGTGGGTAGCTCGGGCTCTGGAAAATCCACATTAATGAATATTCTGGGTTGTCTGGACAAACCCACCACCGGTGATTATGAATTTCGTGGTCAGTCGGTAGCAAAATTAAATCCCGATCAGCTGGCCGCCTTGCGCCGTGACGCCTTTGGTTTTGTATTTCAGAATTACAACCTGCTGGCTGCTGCTGACGCAGTGGGTAATGTCGAATTACCTGCGGTGTACTCAGGTCGCGCGGCACCTGAACGACGCGAGCGAGCGAAGCAACTACTCACTCAACTAGGCCTGGAAGACCGCCTGGACCATAAACCGGGTCAATTGTCCGGTGGTCAGCAACAGCGGGTGTCGATTGCCCGGGCACTGATGAACGGTGGTGATATTATTCTTGCGGATGAGCCTACCGGCGCACTCGATAGCCAAAGCGGTAAAGACGTGATGGCGCTGCTCGAAGGGTTGTCCCGCGAAGGCCATACCATCATTTTAATTACCCATGATGCGAAGGTCGCAGCCCACGCGGATCGTTTGATAGAAATTAAAGACGGTCACATTGTCAGTGACCAGAGGAAACCCGTGGAAAGCGCGCCGGTGACCCCAAAACAAACACCGCCGCGTGGCAAAGGCAATGTCCTTAATGACCTAGGTGAGGCCTTCACCACCGCACTGCGCTCACTACGTTCCAACGTATTTCGGACCATGCTGACCTTGCTCGGTATTGTCATTGGCGTAGCCTCGGTGATCTCGATGTTAGCGATTGGTCAGGGTGCTCAGCAAGAAGTGGTGGACCGCATTAGCTCCATGGGGAGTAACTTACTCTCGGTATTTCCCGGTGCACCCAATCAGCGCGGACGATGGTCTGTGGCCAGCCTGGTGCCGGAAGACGCGGACGCCATCGATCTGTTACCGAACGTACTCGCTGCAGTCCCTGAATTGAGTGGTAACCAGACCTTGCGCAGAGCAGGCTTTGATCAACAAACTCAGGTTAACGCAACCTATTCGACGTATCCGCTGGCACGCAACTGGCATCCGGTTCAGGGGAGCTTTTTCACCCCAGAGGATGAAGAGTTAACTGCCACTGTGGCGGTGATTGGCCAGACAGTAGCCCGCCAGATGTTCCCGGACACTGACCCCTTGGGCGAATTTTTGCTGATCAATAACGTGTTATTCCGGGTGATCGGGGTGATGCAGGAGCGTGGCGCATCCCCCTGGGGGCAGGACCAGGACGATGTGGTGTTAGTGCCTTTTAGCACCGGGTCGCTGCGTCTGTTTGGCCAGCGCTTTGTGCGCAACGTGACGGTGGCCATTGATGACACCAATTTTATGCATGAGACCCACCAGCAGGTGCATAATTTACTGTTGGAGCGCCATGGCCAGGAAGATTTCACGATCCGTAATATGGCGTCGATTATTGAAACCCAGACAGAAACTGAGAATACCATGACCATTTTACTTGGGGTCATTGCGGTGATTTCATTAGTGGTCGGTGGTATTGGGGTGATGAATATCATGCTGGTTAGTGTTACCGAACGTACCCGAGAAATCGGTGTGCGTATGGCCACTGGCGCAAGGCGATTGCATATTATGCAGCAGTTTATGATTGAGGCGCTGACGGTGTCTTTGATTGGTGGTGTGCTTGGCGTTGCGATTGGGCTTGGCACAACCGCGGTTATTGGCAGTTTAGGTACGCCGGTGTTATATGCCACCACGCCTGTGGTGCTGGCATTTGCCTGCGCCTTCCTGACCGGTTTAATCTTTGGCTTCCTGCCTGCGCGTAAAGCCTCGCGTCTTGACCCAGTACAAGCGCTTTCCAGTGAATAGCTTGAGCCGCCACTAGCCAACTCCCTGCTGAGGCTTTGCGAGATCTGCCAGCGTGTTATAATGGCTGGCAGATAAGCATTCACAGGAGATTGGCATGAGCAAGCAGTTCACTATTACCCGCCCGGACGACTGGCATTTACACCTTCGCGATGGTGATTTACTTAGCGGTACAGTGCCCGCCACTGCGCGTCAGTTTAGCCGTGCGGTGATCATGCCGAATCTGGTACCGCCTGTGACCGAAGTGGCCCAGGCGATGGCGTACCGCGAGCGGATCCTCGCCGCACTGCCTGCGGGGCAAAACTTTACCCCATTGATGGCGTTGTATCTGACCCAGCAAACCAGCGTCGCGATGATTGAAGAAGCGGCTGCCTGTGAACATGTGATTGGTTATAAGCTTTATCCTGCTGGCGCGACGACAAACTCAGCGTCTGGGGTAACTGATATTCATGCCTTAGAAGATGTGTTCACGGCGATGGCCCGCTTAGGGGTCCCCTTACTGATTCACGGCGAAGTCACAGACGCAGACATTGATATCTTTGACCGTGAAAAAGTCTTTATCGACCGCTTTTTACAGCCGCTACACCAGGCCCACCCTGAGCTTAAAATTGTGCTTGAACATATCACCACCAAAGATGCCGTCGACTTCGTACTCAGTGCGAACGACAAGGTTGCCGCGACGATTACCCCTCAGCATTTGCTGATGAACCGCAATCACTTATTGGTTGGGGGCATCCGCCCGCACCATTATTGCTTGCCGATCCTCAAGCGCAGTACCCACCAGCAGGCATTGCAACAAGCCGCGCTTAGCGCGAACCCGAAGTTCTTTCTTGGCACAGACTCCGCCCCGCATACCCAGGACAAGAAAGAGGCCGCATGTGGCTGCGCAGGTTGCTACTCAGCACCGGCCGCACTAGAGCTGTACGCAGAACTGTTCGAACAATTTGCCGCAATGGACAAGCTAGAGGCCTTTGCCAGCCATTTTGGACCAGATTTTTATGGCCTGCCGCGTAATACCGAGACTGTCACCCTGGTCAAAGAGACCTGGGACGTGGCGCAAAGCGTCGATATTGCTGGTCAACCGTTCGTGCCTTATTGGGCGGGGCAGCCTTTGCAGTGGAAGATGACGACCTAAGGCTAAGGCGCTCTATTGCTAAACGGGGGACACGGATATTGGGTGTAAGCTGTAAGTATTGGTATGTAGGGATTATGACGTTTGTTATTAGTTTGCCTTTGATGCAGAAATAAGCAGTTTTTTCCTCGGCCTTTCAGTAGAATCGGCGGATTGGTAAGAATAGTGCAGCGCTGAGCGTCAGGTGTACAAGTGTACAAGTGTATTTTCCACCCTGTATAGTGATTAAAAATGCGCTAGTAGTAATGGCCTGAACCAGAATAACAACAAAGATTAGGATTGCAGTCGATGCCACAACGTTTTAAGCGCTGGTTACCCGGTGCGCAGTCAAATTTGCAGATAGCCATTGCCCTTCGCCAGGGGCGGGTGAATCTGGCAGTTTGTAAATCTGGTAAGGCGCGCGGTGGGATCGAAGACACCCAGCCACGATTGATCGTCAACGACGAACAAAACGTTGAGCAAAATAACTATGCCCATGCCATTGAAATCCTGCTCGCACGTTACCCCCGCCTCAACCTCAAAGGTGCGCGTACGCAGCTGGTACTAGGTCCGCGCCTGGTGCAGCAAACCACTATCGATCGGCCTCAGTTGAGTGAGGCAGAGCTGCAGTTGGCGTTGCCCTGGACCCTCAAAGACCTCATTGATATTCCGCCAGCTGATTTAATTGCTGATTATTATGATCCTGCAATTCAGGTTGCCGGCGCTGATAAAATACATGTGGTGGCGGTACAGAAAAGCTGGCTGACAAAAATATTGCAGCCGCTGCTTAAGGCACGGGTGGTAATTGAAGGCATTGTGAACGAAGACCTGGCGATGTGCTCATTACTCCATGCCAAACATCCGCCGTTGATGCTGGTGTCGCAGTACGGGCAGCAACAAGCCCAGTTATTATTAATTAAACAGCGCGCTCTGGTGGTAAGTCGTCAGTTAAAGCCTTTGCAGAGCGTAATTAACCAAAGCGAGCTGGACAGCTACGAAAGCGAAAGTCTGGCTATCGAACTGTCAAAACGCGCCATCCAACGCGGAAGGTGGCCGGAATGTTCGGTTTGCCCCCGCAGGATCAAACGGCCCTGACGATTTTCAATGTGTGACAACCACAACCCTGGTTGATGGATTGCACTTAAATCACGTAACAGGCGAGCGTAATTGTCATCTTCGATGGTGCCGGACTGGAGTACGGCGCTACTTAGACTCTGTAGCCCCTGAATATCCCGCTCCAGTCGCGCCACAGCGGCTTCTGTCTGGGTGTCAATCTGCTGCTCGCGCTGACGTTGGGCAAGTTCAATAATCCGCCCTTGCACCTGGCTCAATTCCACCTGAGTGGAGGCTCGCTGCTGCGCCAGAGCATGTATTTGCCAGGCAAGCTGAGCACGCCACAACAGGACAATCACAATCACCAGCAAAATAACCCAGCCAAGATTGGCTAAGCTCAGGTACTCTCGTGGCGGCCGCAACGCGTCGGTATATAAATTGATGGTATTTTTATTTGCTGAGGCTGTTTTCATACTGGGGCCTCCTCGTTAACTTCAGCATGCGCTGGTGCCGCGAGCGTTCCGCTAAGGGCCGGTTGCATATACGCAAGCCCTGCTAACACGCCCAAATCGCTGAAGTCTCCCGCCGCCAGTTCAGCTGCCCATTGCGGGTACACGAACGGTTCAGCCATGAGTGACAGGCTTTGCCCCAACTGCTCACACAGGCTATGCACCTGCTGACCGGGAAATGCCAGGTAGACATGCTGTAACGATGCCTGGCGCAGCTGGCCTGAAAAGTAATCGGTAGAACGTTGCAGTTCGATAGCCAGACTTTCGCTTTCGTAGCTGTCCAGCTCGCTTTGGTTAATTACGCTCTGCAAAGGCTTTAACTGACGACTTACCACCAGAGC
>JAMCWV010000250.1 GCA_023481025.1 Gammaproteobacteria bacterium | reverse complement strand
GTATGTACGCAAACTTGCGCACACTGGGAACGAAAATGGCTGCGTTGGGAATGCCGGTGCTCGAGACCCATATCGAAGACACTTTGCTTGATTACGAAGAAACACGGCCGACTTTAAAATTAACAGTAGATACGAATGATTTTCACCGCAATCAACTGAACTGTTTTATACGTAGTCAGCCGCATGCGCCACAATGGCATGATGAGCAAACGTTTTCTGTGCAAGCAGAAGAGCCGATTGGCATCGGCCGTCAACGCTATAATTGTACGGTACCGAGTATTAGTCGGCCGGGACGCTTCTATTGGTATTCGGTGCAGTGGATTCGTCCCGATCAACAGGGCAGTTGGCCGGACTAATCACAACAAATAGTTGGAGCAAAATTAAGCTTGGACTATAGTGAGTCATCGTCTATACGGAGCATGACTGATGACTCACAATAACAATACTTCAGGTTTATATCATTACAGCCGCCTGACGCTGGCAGCTGCCTTCACGTTTACTCTACTAGCCTGTGGTGGCCAAGCCCCAGAACAGGCTGCCGACTCATTTAGTCAACGCCAAGCACCGATTGCTGAGCGCGTTGAGTATGTCGTTGAGTCGCCTCATGGCGACCGAATTGACCCTTATTACTGGCTACGTGATGATGATCGCGCGGCACCAGAAGTCATCGCTTATCTTGAGGCTGAGAACGACTATTACCGCGCCTATGCAGAGCGCTACGAGCCATTAGTACAAGAAATTGAAGACGAAATGCTTAGTCGTATCAATCAGGACGACAGCAGCACACCATTACGTCGCGGTGATCATTGGTATTACACGCGCTATGAAGAAGGAAAGCAGTATCCTCTCTACGTGCGTGAGGACGACCAAGGCGTTGTCGAAGTCATTATTGATGTCAATGAGCTGGCGATTGGTCATGCGTTTATGTCGGTGACGAATCTGAGTTACAGCCCTGACTTCCGTTACGTTGCCTATTTTGTCGACACGACGGGACGGCGGCAATACGAGCTGCGCATACGGGACTTGCAGACAGGCGACGATTTACCGGACCGACTGACAGGCCTTTCGCGCTCTGTCGCTTGGGCCCAGGATAATCAAACCTTGTTCGTGGTGGAAAATGATCCGGTGACCTTATTGTCAACGCGCGTGCTTAAACATCGCTTGGGTCAGCCGGCGGACGAAGTCGAAGTCGTCTATGAGGAAACGGATAATACCTTTTATCTCTATGTCGGCAATAGCACCGACCAGCAGTTCGTCCAGATTTATCTGTCGCAAACCGTCAGCAGCGAAATATGGGTACTTGACGCCCATCAACCGGATGGTGAATTTACCGTCATCGCACCACGCGAGCGTGGTTTATTGTATGAGGCGGAGCATATTGACGGCCGCTGGATTATTGGCACTGACTATCAGGCACCGAATTTCCAGTTGATGCAAGTTGCTCATGACGCAATTGGTGATAAGTCGAACTGGCAACCGTTAGTTCCTCACAGTGATGACGTGTTTATTAACGACTATGCGGTCTTCGCGGATTATTTGGCGATTAATGAGCGAAGCAATGGTTTGCTGCGGATTAAGTTGTTGCCGTGGGATGATTTTGCTAATCCGCGCTTTATTGAAGCTGATGAAGATGCTTACATGATGCGGTTTGAATGGAATATTGACCAATTTACCGACACCTTGCGCTATATGTATAGCTCTTTGACCACACCAATGGTGACTTACGCCTACGACATGCGCAGTGGCGAGCAGTCGGTGTTGAAAGCCACTGAAGTGCCGAATTATGACCCGTCTTTGTATGTCACCAAGCGGACGTGGGCGACGGCGCGTGATGGGCGTCAGGTTCCTGTGACCTTGCTGCATCGTCATGATTTTGTCGCCAACGGTGAATCGCCGTTATATCAATATGCGTATGGCTCGTACGGTAGCAGTATGGATCCATTTTTCAGTAGTTCGGTGTTATCACTGGTTGACCGCGGATTCGTGTATGCGATTGCCCATATTCGTGGTGGACAGGAAATGGGTCGCGATTGGTATGAAGACGGTAAACTGCTAAATAAGAAGAATACATTTACTGACTTTATCGACGTGACTGACCATTTAGTCGCCGAAGGTTATGCACATCCAGAGAAGGTGATTGCTGGCGGTGGCAGCGCAGGAGGTTTGTTAATCGGCGCTGTTGCCAATATGGCGCCAGAAAAGTATCTCGGTTTACATGCTGCGGTGCCTTTTGTTGATGTGGTGACAACCATGTTGGATGAAACAATTCCACTCACTACTAACGAGTTTGACGAGTGGGGAAATCCCAAGCAGAAGGAATTCTACGACTATATGTTGTCGTACTCACCGTATGACAATGTTGCAGCAATTGATTATCCAGCCATATTGGTAACGACCGGTCTGCATGACTCCCAGGTTCAATATTTCGAGCCAGCGAAGTGGGTGGCTAAACTTCGCCACTATAAAACTGATGACAATGTGTTGTTGTTCCGCACCAACATGACGGCAGGTCATGGTGGCAGTTCAGGACGCTTTTCCGCATTGCGCGAGCGTGCAGAAGAGTACGCATTTATGTTGTCGTTACTGGCAGATTAAAACGAATAGATGGAATTGAAAACGGCCACCTTGCGTGGCCGTTTTCATTTAATGGTTAATAGTTATTGGTGTGCTCTAAGTAGCGAGCAATTTTTTGGAAGTCGCGCACTAGATGATTCGGGTTGACCGTGGCGATTTCCCCGAGCTCGTGAGACGGCCGAAAAATAGCTTGTTGATGCCCGTTCGGGTCGACCAAAATAATCGCGGAACTGTGATTGACCAAATAATTAGTTTCATTTTCATCCGGCACTGAATACATCAAACCGATATTCCGCACGAAAGGATATAACTCAGGATGTTCGGCACGAACACCATAGAAACCCTCGCCAAAGAAGTCCACGTACATGCGTATTCGATCGACATCATCGCGTTTCGGGTCAACACTTATCATCCAGACTTGCACCGGAAATTCACTTGCGCTGCTAATGTCAGCCCAGCGCGCCTTTAACTGCGCCATCGTGGTGGGGCAGATGTCAGGACAGAAGGTGTAACCGGTGAACAGCAAAGTCCATTGCCCCTCGAGTGCCGTGTTCGTGACCTCGGCGCCGTCACTTCCTTGCAATAAGAATGGTTCGATGAGACGCGGCTGATCATAGATACGACTCGACTCCAGTTCCGGCGTATTGACTTGGTTGAGTGCTAAATAACTGCCAACACCGATAACTGCAACGAGGATTAATATGATCAGTTTGCGAAAATTCATAGGTTCAAAAACTCCAAAAACAAAGCGTTACTAAGCGATCAAGTAATGATCAGCGAGCAGTAAGATGAATAACACCATCAAATGCCAGATGGAAAACTTAAACATTTTCCACGCGGTGAGTTTTTCCGGGCGGTATTTCAGTTTCCATGCGTAACCCGCTGGGCTGACATTAAGAATATTTACCCCAACCAAATAGAGCCAGCCACTCATACCGACAAGGTAGGGCAACACACACACCGCGGTGAGTAGAATGGTGTACAGCAAAATACAGGTTTTGGTAAAGGCAATGCCGTGCGTGACTGGTAACATCGGGATTTCAGCTTTGGCATAGTCTTTTGCACGATGAACCGCCAAAGCCCAGAAGTGCGGCGGTGTCCAAGTGAACACGATCATCACCAATAACAGCGGGAACGCATGAATTTCACCCGTGACGGCGGTCCAGCCAAGTAATGGCGGCGCAGCGCCGGCAAGACCACCAATCACGATATTTTGTGGAGTCGCACGCTTTAAATACATGGTGTAAATCACTGCGTAACCGACCAAGCTCGCCAAGGTCAGTACCGCAGTGATGCGATTGACGAATAGCTCAAGAACTATATAACCCAAGGTGCCGATGACCATGGCAAAGGTGAGTACTTTACGCGGTGACAACGCGCCGGTAGGCAATGGTCGGCGCAGTGTTCGCGCCATTTTTGCATCGATATGACGGTCAACGAGGTGGTTTACTGCCGCCGCTGAAGACGCCATTAAGCCAATGCCGAGCATGGCTGGAATGAGGATATCCGCAGCGACCCAGGTGGGTGTCGCGAGCGCCATGCCAACCAACGCGGTTAACAACAAAAGTGCCACAACGCGTGGTTTGGTAAGTTCTAGATATTCACGCCAGCTGGCGCGTTGGGTTAGCGCGACTTGATTAGCCATGGCTCACCTCCTTTCTTTTTATTTTATAGAGAGCATAGTTCAAAGCGACCAAGGATACGAGCATGAGTGCGCCCACCGCATTGTGTGCAACGGCAACGGCCAATGGAAGACTAGCGACGACGTTGGTTACGCCAAGGGCAACTTGTAACACGAGCAAGGACGTCATCACGAAGGTAAGACGCTTAAACCACTGACTACTTGCGTTTAACCAAAGTTTTAGGAGTAACCAGCCCATTACCGCGATGACGACAATTGCACCTATCCGATGGAAAACGTGCATGGTCATGCGTTCCGCATAGCTATGCACACCGAATTCATAGTCCTCGGCTTCCGGCACTGAAAATGCGCCGGCAATATCGAGACGTTCCAGCCAATTGCCTTCACAAATAGGCAGATTGGTGCAGGCAAGCGCAGCGTAGTTTGCTGCGACCCATCCACCGAGAGCAATTTGGCCAAGGACAACAATCATGGTGAGAATAGCCAGCGGTTGCAATGTGCGTAACTTCGGTTCGGTGGCAAAGGTTGGCTGAGTTTCGCGCAAATAGAGCAAAGCCAATAAACAAAAGGTCGAGAAACCACCGAGCAGGTGCATCATGACAATCACCGGCTGGAGGTTCATGGTGACCGTCCACATGCCCAGCGCGGCTTGGAAAATGATTAATGCTAATAACGCCAGCGGTAGCTTAAGTGGTTTGCCCGCGCCAATACGGCGACGGCGCTGAACAGCGCTCACAGCGATAATCAGCACTAAAATACCAAGGATGCCCGCAGCATAGCGGTGAATCATTTCATTCCAAGCTTTGAAGTGTTCGACAGGCCGCTCCGGGAAACGCATTTCTGCCGCTTCTACCCGGGTTTCACTGTGTGGTACGGTTAAGAAACCATAACAACCAGGCCAATCAGGACAGCCCAAACCGGCGTCAGTGAGGCGGGTATAAGCCCCCAAAATGATCACCACAATGACTAACCCTAAAGCAATTTTCACATAACGCTGCATCATTGTTTTTATCCTTATTCTTGCAAACGCTTTCGACGTTCTAACTTAACCCACTCGTGACAGTTTGAGTAGTTTTTGCAGATCACTGAGTAAATCTCGACCCTTTAATATTGTTTCTTGGCGATCTTTACTGGTTGGATACCAGAGCACAACAGTGCCGACCGGGTCGATAATAAATAAGCTATTGGTGGGTAATTGACTGAGTGCGTCGCTGAGTTCGTTGTCGCGCACGTAAACGAGCGTCGAGTCTGCAGGCAATGATGGTAAGTCAGTACTCGAGCTTTCGCCTTGGATCGCGACCGGACGTACACGATCTTGCTGTTTACCTAGTGCGTGATAGAGTTGGCTCGCAACATAGAGTGCATTGCCGCACTGTTCATCACATTGTTGCGGAACGACATAGGCGATGCGCCATTTATTCGGCATTAAGTGATTCACATCTTCTGCTAATTGAATTTCAGGCGTGACTAAATTTCCTTTATTACTCACCCCGGGTTCATACCACCCCATACGTAATACCAAGTGCGCTGCAGCCAGCGGTAAAATAAATATTGCGGCGACGGTTAAAAGTACACGTCGATTGCGGCGTGTCTGCTGTTCTGGCGTCAGTTGCGCTTTCATAAGTTTTCCTTGTTGTTCTTATTCGTTGGAATATGAGTCGTCCGTTCGCGGCTGGCCACGAGGAATACAATGAGGGCCGCCAAGGCTAAACCGAACCACTGCATCGCATAGGCATAATGGCGATGCGGTGGCATCACCACAATTGGCCATTCACGCACGCGATTCACGGATCTGATCGC
>JAMCWV010000237.1 GCA_023481025.1 Gammaproteobacteria bacterium | reverse complement strand
CGGAAGGACGTTAGTCATTTGCTCGTCGGTTGACTTGATGTGCCACAGTGCACCGCTGCGACTGCTAATCAGATAATCATCGTTGGGTAGAATTACGATTGCCCATGGAAACTCAATATCTGCAGCGACAACTTCATATTGCCAGAGATTGCTGTCTTGTGCTTCAGCGTCACTATGTGTCGCAGCTGCGGAAAAGGAAATCGCAGCGGTCAGCGCAAGGAGTGGGCGTTGCCAAGTTAAATTCATCCTAGGTTCCTTTTCTTGTACGGGGCAGATAACGGCGCAGGATCCGACTCAGCCAAGCATAAAAAAGGCCACCCAGAAAACTACTGAAAATCATCAACAGGGTGCCAGGTGTTGTCCGCGTTGCCGCAATAAGCGTTGGCATCGGAGCAAAGTGGTCAATGAAGCGGAAAGCGACCCAGAGGCCAATTGCGGTGGCAACAGCACACCATGCGTAAATCTGCCGCTTCTGCACACGCACCACCAGATGCGCGACAGGTAAGGCAATCAGATAGACTAAAAAAATAATCGCAGTATAAACAGGGCCAAAATGACGGAGGTCATAGATCGTCGTCTCTAGCCGTGTGGTAAAGTCGATGGCCGGTCCAATGGAGCCGATCGCAAGCAAATTGAATTGGGTTTGAATGACAGAACCCAGCACACCCGCCAGCAAAACAGCAGGTATAAAGGCAAGCAAATAACTTAGCGTTCGCCGCCGAGTCCTCATGTGAACAACCCTTCTATTATTTTTTGCTAAATATGTTTTTATTTTAAGGCTATTAAACTACCTAATTTCTTTCAAATTAGCCAGTATTCACCGTGTTTGCGCGCACGATTCAGGCCGGTTCAGCGTACAGGTGTGCTTGCTCGAGTTCACAACTGCGGCTACAGTGAGGGTATTCAAGAGGTTAGACCAGAAGGTGCATTTGCATGAACAAGCATTACCCAAAATTATTTGAACCATTAGACTTGGGCTTCACAACATTGAAGAACCGTGTCCTGATGGGCTCTATGCATACCAATTTAGAGGAAGAGCGCGGTGGTTTCGCGAAATTGGCTGAGTTTTATGCAGCCCGGGCGCGGGGCGGTGTTGGGTTAATTGTAACCGGCGGCATTAGCCCTAATGTTCGTGGTCGCCTAGCGCCGTTTGCAAGTCAGCTTAGTTATCCGTGGCAAGTTGGTAAACACCGACAAGTCACGGATGCGGTCCATGCTGCGGGCGGCAAAATTGCGATGCAGATTCTTCATGCAGGTCGCTATTCGTATCATCCTCTTAGTGTCGCACCCAGCGCAGTCAAAGCACCGATTACTCCTTTTAAACCCTCTGAATTGAGTGAACGACAGATTCTGACGACGATTCGCCACTATGCACGCGCAGCCAAGCTGGCGCAGAAGGCAGGCTATGACGGCGTCGAAATCATGGGTTCTGAAGGTTACTTAATTAACCAATTTATATGTCAGCGAACGAATAAGCGTACTGACCGATGGGGTGGAAGTTACGAAAATCGCATGCGCTTTCCATTGGAAATTATGAAAGCGGTGAAGGCTGCCGTCGGTGATAACTTCATTGTTATCTATCGGCTTTCTATGCTTGATTTGGTTGAAGATGGCAGTACGCTGGACGAAGTCATTACGCTTGGCAAGCAGATTGAACACGCTGGCGCGACGATCATTAACACAGGAATTGGTTGGCATGAAGCGCGGGTCCCCACCATCGTCACGTCGGTGCCTCGAGGTGCATTTCGCTGGATTACCGCGCGTTTGAAAAAGGAATTGTCGGTGCCGGTTGTTGCGACAAACCGAATCAACACACCGGAGATTGCCGAGTCGATTCTCGCCAATGATGAGGCCGATATGGTTTCCATGGCGCGACCTTTCCTCGCCGACGCGGACTTTGTGCGCAAGGCGGAGAATGGTCAAGCAGATCGGATCAATACCTGTATTGCCTGTAACCAAGCTTGCTTAGACCATGTTTTTGAAAACAAAAGGGCCAGCTGTTTAGTTAATCCTTTAGCCGCGTACGAAACTGAGTTGCGGATGACGCCGGTGAAGCAGGCTAAGAAGCTTGCGGTGGTGGGTGCAGGACCTGCAGGTTTATCATTCGCTTGCTTTGCGGCCGAGCGCGGGCATGAAGTTCACCTTTTTGATCGCAGCGGTGAAATCGGTGGTCAATTTAATTACGCCAAGCAAATTCCCGGAAAGGAAGAGTTTCACGAAACGATTCGTTATTTCCATAATCGCCTAGTGGACGCCGGTGTGCACGTTCATCTCAATACGGAGCAAACGGCTGAGACCTTAGCTAACGGCTTTGATGAAGTTATTCTTGCCACAGGTATCCAACCGCGGAAAATTGATATTCCGGGCGCGGAACACAATAAAGTTTTAGGCTATTTGGATGTACTACGCGACCACAAAGAAGTGGGCAAGCGTGTTGCAATTATTGGTGCTGGCGGTATTGGTTTCGATGTGGCTGAGTATTTGACGACTGAAGACTCTCCGAGCTTAGATAGTAAGGAGTGGCACGGTATTTGGGGCATCGATACGAGTTATCAAAATCGCGGGGCACTGACCCAGCCGCTGCCTGACCCGTCGCCTCGCCAGGTTTATTTGCTGCAACGCAAAGACAGCAAAGTCGGTGGTAACCTAGCCAAGACATCCGGATGGGTTCATCGCTCGACACTGAAACATAAAGGTGTGCAAATGCTCAATGGCGTCACTTATAAAGCGGTGACTGAACTTGGACTAGAAATTGAACGTAATGGCAAAACAGAAGTGCTCGAAGTTGATCATATTGTCGTCTGTGCTGGACAAATTCCGATGCGAGCCCTGCAGGAGCCATTGCAACATGCAGGCGTTCCAGTGCACCTTATCGGCGGTTCTGATGTTGCAGCTGAGCTGGATGCCAAACGAGCGATACGTCAGGGTGCAGAGTTAGCGGCACAGATTTAACTGGAGAGCGAAAAGGACACGACTTAAACACTTAACCGAGGAGTTTCGATATGGTGCAACCCAGTGATATCCCGAAGGTCATTCAAGAAGCGCAACAACGCTTGGACTTAATCTTTGAACGATTGTCCGTGTGCCCAGATACGAAACAACGACTGAGCGTGCCGCATCGGATGGTCGAAGCGGCAATACCAGTGCGTATGGACGATGGTTCATTGCAAGTGTTTCGCGGTTGGCGGGTGCAATTTGATTTGACTCGAGGTCCGGGTAAAGGGGGAATTCGTTTCCATCCGAGCGTCAATCGCGACGAAGTCACAGCACTCAGTTTTTGGATGGCGATTAAATGCGCCGTCGTCGATTTGCCTTATGGTGGTGCCAAAGGCGGTGTCCGAGTTGATCCAAGAAAGCTATCCTTACTTGAACTAGAGCGCCTTTCACGCGGCTACATACGGGCGATGGCGGATGTAATTGGTCCGGAAGTGGACATCCCTGGACCCGATATGAACACCGATGAGCGCATCATGGGATGGATGTCGGATGAATATGACACCCTAATTCGCCAACGCCGTCCAGCTGTCATTACTGGCAAGCCGGTGGCGATGGGTGGTTCACGTGGTCGCACATCGGCTACGGGAGAAGGTGCAGCGCAAGTCCTACAGATCTGGACGGAGCAACAAAGTAAACAACCTGAAGACTTGAACATAGCGATTCAAGGGATTGGTAATGCTGGCTATTATTTTGCTCGTGCGGCCAAGCGTTTAGGTTTTAACGTGGTCGCGATCTCTGATTCGAGCGGCGCGGTTTACAGCGAAGATGGTTTGGACGTTGATGCTATTTATGAGCACAAACGTCAGCATCGCGAACTTAAAGGCGTGAGCGCGAAGAAAGACGGTGAGGTTTCATCATTGTCAAATCGCGAGCTGCTGGCGCTGGACGTGGATATTCTGGCCCTTGCTGCGCTAGAGAATCAAATTACTCAGGACAATGCAGGCGACGTTCGGGCAAAGTGGTTGTTAGAAATTGCTAATGGCCCAGTTGCTGCTGATGCTGACTCGATTCTACTCGAAAATGACGTCGTTGTGATTCCAGATGTGCTGGCCAATACGGGCGGCGTTATCGTGAGCTATTTTGAGTGGTTGCAAAATCGAAGTGCTGACTATTGGACGTCGGAACAAGTGACGGAGCGGATGCAAGCGGTGATCCGCACACAATCTCAGCAGTGTTTTGATTTGGCGGAAAAAGAGCAGCTTGATCTGCGCAGTGCGGCCTACATGCAAGGAATTCGGCGGATTGCTGAGTCGATGGATGCGCGCGGTACTCAAAGTGACTTTAAAAATAAATGACGATCGCTTAACGTAAAACGCCGAATAGCTCCAACTATTCGGCGTTTTGCGTTAAATCTCATCGAGATTGAGGAGCCACGTTGAAGCTTGGGCGAGAATTGCATCTTGCTCGTCTGCGGGGCGCTTATCCCATTGTTTGTACATCACGCCAAGTCGGGGATTATTTGCTAGTTTGCCTCTTTGTTGAACGAGGAAACTCCAGTAAAGGCTATTAAATGGACAGCTCCGTGAACCTGTTTTCAACTTCACATCGTAGTAGCAATGTTGGCAATAATTACTCATCTTGTTGATGTAATTGCCAGACGAAATATAGGGTTTAGTTGCCAATAAGCCGCCATCAGCGAACTGACTCATACCCCGAGTGTTGGGTAATTCGACCCATTCGATCGCATCGGCATAAATGCCAAGATACCAAGCGTCAACTTGGTCCGGATCAATCCCTGCCAACAGGCTAAAATTCCCCGTCACCATAAGTCGTTGAATATGATGTGCGTAGGCCGTCTCGAGTGACTGCTCGATGGTCGCATTGAGACATTTCATTTTTGTTTTCGCATCCCAGAAAAAGCTCGGTAAATCATTTTTGAACTGGAAAAAATTGAGCTTTTTGTAGGCTGGCATTTCACGCCAGTAAATCAGTCGTACATACTCTCGCCAACCGATTATCTGGCGGACAAAACCTTCAATTTGAGCCAAAGAGACTCCATTCTCTTGCGCCTCATAGGCACTAATGGCGGCTTCGACAACCTCTTGAGGGCTAATCATTTTGGTGTTCAAACTAAACGAAAGACGGGAATGGAAAAGTAAATAGCCACGTGTACTCATCGCGTCTTGATAAAGACCAAATGCCGGCAACGCGTGTTGAATAAAGTGTTTGAGTAGTTCGCGTGACTGTCGGCGACTAATCGGCCAATCAAGGTAGTCTCCGACCGGCTTGCCGATCGTTTTCGTTCGCATGCGATCGAGCATCTCGGCAATGTGCGTGACGTCATTCTTAAAACTCACGGGCTCAGGAACGCAGACATCATCAGGTAAACGGTTGCGATTTTCTTGATCAAAGTTCCATCGATCGCCAAGCGGTTTGTCTTGCTTCATCAGGTAACCAGTTTTGCGGCGAACTTTGCGATAAAAAGTTTCCATTAATGGTTTTTTTTCTGCGGGTAGAAACGCGGGTATGTCCGACCGCTCGAGCAGAAAATGCTCACTGGATACCACAGACTTTTCGCAACCTAACTCGCAATTGAGTAATTGCTGGTCGAGGCGATACTCATCAGGCTGCTGATAGCGAAACTGCGAAACGTTCGGCAGTTGCGCAAGAACAGCTTGTAAGTTCGTCACTAGTTCATGTTGATTCTCAGCGCTGTCCAAACGGACATAGAGAACGTCGACTCGGGTGCCGAGGACATCGGCAAATGCACGCATGGCAGCAAAGAAGGCGAGAACCTTTTGCTGATGATGAGTCACATAGTCGGTTTCTTGTTGCATTTCAAACATGACATAGAGGACAGGTTGCTCGTCATCGAACCATGAGTGACTTAAGTTTAACTGATCGCCGAGTATCAGACGCACTTCTTGGTATTGGTTTTTGATCGCTGCTGGAACGATGTCGAGACTTTTCCATAGAGACATACGGCGAGTATTCCTTGATTTAGACTACCACGACTGAATTTCATAGGCAGGAAGCGAATGGTTCAGTAGACTAATGAGTACTTACGACAAAACACTCATTAAGGTTCTCTTTTATTATGCGTATTGAT
>JAMCWV010000169.1 GCA_023481025.1 Gammaproteobacteria bacterium | reverse complement strand
GCCGTAAAATGGTGAAAGTTGCTTAAGTACACTTTAAGTACAATTTAAGTAAAGACGAATAAAGGGGCTTGCGAGCCCCTTTTTATTCAGGTAAACCTTGAATGAGACAATGACGACAAGGAAGAAAAAATGATGAAAAACATGCTGCAACCTGCTCTGACGTTAGCCACGGCCATTCTTTTGCTAACGGCCTGTGCGCCCGCTCCGGAACAGGAAATCGTAACGGAACTCGAAGAACCGAGTCAGCTCAATGCGGAAACTATCCAAGAGCAACGCAGTACGCTCGCTGCGGAAATCTTTACCCTCGTTGCAACGCCTTTTGCTGATCATCCAGACCAGTGTCGTGCGCTCGAGTTTGGTGTCAATGCATGCGGTGGCGCAGCAAGTTGGTTGGTCTATTCAACCGAGATCACAGACAGTCAAACACTCACGCAACTTGTGAACGACTATAATGAAGTTGATGCCTTATACAAATCATCAGTCGCAGCCGTATCCGATTGCGCCGAACTACAACAGATCCAATTGACGGTGCGAGCAGGTATCTGTGCTGCAACCACACTAGCAGTGGAGTAATTTACATCGGCAAGGAGAACATGATGCGTTGGAACAAGAGTTTTGGATTACTTATCAGTGCGATCGCTACACTAAGTTTGATGGCATGTAGCGAGCAAATGCCAGCAAATGAGCAGCAAGAAGAGGTGACCGAAGTGCGCGAGGAATCCGAAGTAAACAGAATCACGAGTGAGCAACTGCAGCAATTAAACGAAACAATCCAGCGTTTGGTCGCCACACCAACTGCCAGCTCGGAAGCGTCCTGCCAAGTTGTGGCTTTCGGTAGTAAACCTTGTGGTGGGCCCAGTGCATGGCTTATTTATTCGCGCGAAGTGACCGATGAAGCGCAGCTGTTACCCCTTGTCGACGAGTATAACCGCTTAACTGATCGCTACAATCAGCAGGAAGGTTTAATTTCAGACTGTGCTGTTTTGGCCCCTATTCAACCCAAGTTGGAGAATGGCGTTTGTGTTGCCGATGACGGCGCAACACAATCCACACTAGAGCGACAATAATCCCACTAACAACGCCCCAAAAGTGCGCCGCAACAGCAAGACCACTGGTGTCTGCGGCGCCAATGGCGATCGGCCCCTGCCACATTTCCCAACTTACTTTCGCCACCATCCCAAAGAGCAATAGATAACCAAGCCGAATTTTACGCTGTATATCAAGGCAAGCACCCCAAGCAAAGATGCCGTAGAGTACCGCTGAAAAACCAACGTAGTACTGCATATCTGGCGCAAAACAATACATAGCGATGCCGATCATTAGCGTCAGCGACCCGATCAAAATGGCATAGCGCCAGCTCGCAGCATGCTCGGCAAAAAGCAAATACATGACCCAAATACCGGCAACGTTTAGACCTAAATGTGACAATTCAAAGTGCAGCAGTTGACCACTAAACAAACGCCACCACTCACCCGCTGCTATCAAGTCGCTTTGATAGCTAAGCAATTCGTGAGCTGCGTCCGGTAGACTATAAAAAAGAACCAGCAGCAATGACATCATCGCTGCTGGTACTAGATATTGCCGTTCAAGTGGCAAATGAATCACGGCTTAGTTCTTCTCTGGATACAAGTAGTCCCACCATTCTGGCTGGTCTTTCAAGTGCTTATCAAACCAAGCCATGTAGGTCGCCCACCAATGGAAACGTGCGTCACGACCAATAATGTGATGATCCTGGCCTTTATACTCGACCAGCTCCACTTCCTTATCCAAAAGCTTCAGCGCGGTATACATAATGTGGCTTTCACCCGGCGGCACGTTCGTGTCCGCATCACCGTGAATCAGCAGCATTGGCGCTGTCACTTTGTCAGCATGGAACACCGGACTCTGTTGCGAGTAAAGCTCAGCGTTATTCCAAGGGAAGCTACCTTTGCTGGCTTCGCCTGAATATAGAAAGCCCCACCAGCCATGGCCCCAATACGAGGTGATATTCGAAATACCCGCATGCGACATTGACGCTGAGAAAATATCCGTCATGGTCGCTAGTAGCATGGTCATGAAACCACCGTAAGACGCGCCTAAGTGACCAACACGCTCGGCGTCAACAAACGGATGCGCAGCAAGAAATTCCTGGGTGCCCTGGATAATATCTTCGGCTGTGTATTCACCCCAAGCGTTCACATGGCGCGCTGAGAACTCTTGCCCGTAGCCAATTGCGCCCGTTGGTTGTAGCACGTACACCACATAACCTTGGTGGGCCCACAAGTTAAATGGATAACGACCGGTAAAACCACGCTGCACTGGCGTTGTGCCACCATAGTAATAAACCAGCGCTGGATATTTTTGCTCCGGATCGAAGTTGTGCGGGTAATAAACGCGACCGTGAATATCGTCGCCATGACGGTTGGTAAAGTTCCACTCTTCAACCGGTGTAATGTTGTGTGCGTGGAACGCTGTCTCTGCACTGTCCCAAAGGGTCGTTAACCGACCTTCTTGCAAATTCAAACGAACGACTTTTTGTGGCGATGTTGCACCGCTGCCAGCTATCACAAGTGTTGGTAAGGCAGACTGGCTGTGGGTGACATTTGCAACCACTTCAATATCCGTGCTCACTCGAATAAAGCGCTCGTTGCGCGGATCAAATCGATACAGTTGCGTCCCATCTCGCTCCGTTACGCGCAGTAACAATTGATTATTGCCAAGCACACTTACGCTACTGATGGCTGGATCAAATTGACGACTCAAGGCGGTCACATTTAAGTTGGCATCTAAACGATAGAGCTGTCCGTCATAGTTGTTCGTCAGTAGGTCATCGCTTAAGCGCGGGTCGCGTCCGGCATGCTCAGCAAACTCAGGACCGGCAACAACATAAATGCCCTCTTCCCCATACACCGCTTGGTTAAACGTTCTATGAGTACCCAGATCACGTTGCTCTCCACTCGCAGCGTTGACTTCCAAAAGTTTGACAGCAAAGTGCGGCGGCGCGGCGTAGTCGACCAAACGCGTACTGACCAACATCCGTTCACCATCACGGTGGGTATCGTTCAGACTATGGCCAGAACCACCAAAGGTATGCTGTTGAATGGCGCCCGTCGCAACATTTAATGAATAAATTTGCGACACATTTCGGAAGCTTGACCAACGGTCTTCCAACGCTTGATAACGCTTGCTAAGACCTGAGTCATTTTCTGCAGACTTGGTCCAATTAAACACTAACGTACCGTCGTTTAACCAACGTAAGCCCGACATACCACGTTGCTCTGCTGTCAGGGTTTGCACGCTCAGATCCGTTAGGTCTAAAACTTCAATTTTATTGCCACTAATATAAGCAACTTGGTGAGCAGTTGGGTGCCAACTAAATTGCCCGGCATTGGCGTTCTGCCAGCGATACACCACACGGTTATTGCTTAAGTCTTTGATGACGAGTTCGTTCTGCGCGGTATTTCCGGTTGTCGGCGTATAAGCACTCTCACGCCAGACCAAATAACGACCGTCAGCTGACAAGTCTAAGCCGCCGACAGTCGGTGCATCGAACATGGCTTGTTCGCTTAAACGCCAATCTGTTGGCCATTGTGTCGCCACTGAGTCATGTTCCGCTTTGCCCTGCCACTTCAGACCAAAAGTAGACCAGTCTTCTACGCCTTCAACCAGAATGACTAACTTGTGGTCACCCGTTTGCAAGTTCAGTTCAACACTATCGCGGCCATTTGCAACACGGCTGCCATTCAGGTAGACGGATGCGTGTTTTGCACCACTCACAGCGATCGTGCCACGCGTAAAGCGGTCAACGCTTAGCGGTAAGCGCAGCACACTACTTTCACTATTGACGCCGTGCGCCAGTGTCGCCTCGCTGGCGCTATAGTTGGCCAGCCATGGTCTAACCAAGCTGTCACGCAACGCATCGGCTTGGTCCGAGTCGCTGACCTGCACTTGCACAGGATGCACGCGCACGTCTTGTTGATTAATTTCGATATCAGCCGCTAACACCGCTGAGGAGGTAAATAATCCGGTTGCGGCCAAAGCCAAGGCAACACCGCGCAATGAATAGTGTGAACCTGAAATTCGCATAGGGAACCCTTGTTGAAGTATCTATAATTTTTGAATTGCATTTATCTTACACATTTCTTGCCGCGAGGGCAGTTTTAAGCGCCTTGAATACGATAAAACAGCGCGCAAATACGACTATTTCAGTAAAAAAATTTGCTGATTCGTAATTTCGCAGTCAACAAGGCTACCGATCCACGCTTTAAGGATGTATGCTAAATGCGATTTTTGCTCGAGAAGCAGTCAAAACGTGCGCTAAGTCGCCATTTATGCTGCTGGATTTCTCGAGCTCACGCCAATAAACACAACAAAAACAGTGGTTAACCACGGGGACATGTTATGAGCGCTGACGATCAAGTCAAGGATACAGAAAACGGTCTGCTCAACCGTTTACTCAATAAAATCGAAGTCATCGGCAATAAACTTCCTGATCCAGCAGTGATGTTCGCTGGTTTGTTAGTTATTGTCTGGATTCTGAGCTTAATTTTTGCCCAATTCAGTTACAGCGAAATAGACCCACGCACTGGTAACGAAATTGTCGTCAATAACCTGCTAGCACCAGGTGCATTGGCCAACTTCCTTGCCACCATGGTGACGACGTTCACCTCGTTCGCGCCATTAGGCGTGGTCTTGGTGGCTATGCTCGGTATCGGTGTTGCAGAACGCAGCGGCTTTATCAATGTCGGTATTACACTGCTAAGTTTCTCCTCACACCTATTCTGATCTTAGTTGCGATTGTCAGTCACACGGCAGTAGACGCAGGTTACGTATTGGTTATTCCACTTGGTGGTATTATCTTCTACGCAGCCGGACGTCACCCTCTCGCCGGTATCGCTGCTGCATTTGCTGGTGTGTCGGGTGGTTTCTCGGCGAACTTTGTACCGAGCGCCATTGACCCAATGCTGCAAGGGATTACCCAAGAAGCTGCGCGTCTCTATGACTCAACCATTTTGCTGAACCCGTTAAATAACTGGTACTTCACTGCAGCGTCGAGCATCGTAGTTGTCCTCGTCGGTTGGTATCTAACCGATAAGGTTATCGAGCCACGCTTAAAAAGCACCCAAATCGACGGCGATCCAGAAGAAATGCCGAAGATCGAAGAAGTTTCGCCACAAGATCGCAAAGCATTTGGTTTTGGTGGCTTGACCATGATTGCCGGTATCGCTGCACTCGTGGCTGCAACTTGGCCAGAATCGTCAGCGTTACGCGCACCAAACGGTGAGATTGCTGCGTTCGATGCACCATTGATGCAGTCGATCGTACCGATTATCTTCCTATTATTCTGGGTACCGGGTATCGTCCACGGCTTCGTCGCCGGAACCTTTAAAGAGTCAAAAGACGTCATTATGGCGATGTCGAAGACCATGGAAACCATGGCCTACTATCTGGTCATGGCATTCTTCTGTGCGCTCTTTATTAAAGCGTTCGGCGATTCGAACCTCGGTATTCTGCTGGCAATGAAAGGCGCCAACTTCCTGCAAGCCATGGCCGTACCAGGTCCAGTGACACTGGTTGGTATTATCATGTTGGTGGCGATTATTAACCTGTTCGTCGGCTCTGCGAGCGCGAAATGGTTATTGATTTCACCAATCTTTGTGCCCATGCTGATGCAATTAGGTATCTCACCTGATTTAACTCAGGCCGCTTACCGTGTCGGTGACTCGGTCAGTAATATCATTACGCCACTGCTACCATACTTCCCATTAGTTGTTGTTTACTGTCAACGCTATGTGAAGAGCACAGGTATCGGTACCCTGGTATCGATGATGTTGCCGTACAGTGTGGCCTTAGGTGTCATTTGGACTATCTTCCTCCTCCTCTACTGGATGATCGGTATTCCACTTGGTGTGCAAGCCAACTACATTTATCCAGCCGGTTAATTGCAGCACCTTATAACCTCTGGTTAAAAGTTATACAAAAAGGAGCTGAACTCTTCGCGGAGTTTAGCTCCTTTCTTTTCTGCGCCATGGTAAGATGTACCCTTCGACTTGCTTAGGAGTTTTTATGCATCG
>JAMCWV010000222.1 GCA_023481025.1 Gammaproteobacteria bacterium | reverse complement strand
ACCATCGCGGCAAAACGTTGGACGACACCCACACGCAGAGGCAGAGACAAGGTCGGAATTGACGGCTCATGCACTTCCCGTGATTTTTCATCAGGGTATAAGAAATTAACCAAACTGCTAGACGAAGTTGCGGCGTCGTTGTAATTCATAAACGCCGCGCTACAACCAATCAAACTTACTGCGACCACTAATCCACTGACTGCTAAAAGCCATTGACGCATGCACAGATTCCTTCTTGAAACGATTGGGATAAGGTTAGAGTTCTCGTTGATAAACCGCGACGAGTTCAGAAAAGGTATGGGGAAATTGTTCCGCAGGCAAGCGGGAAAATGGATCGTAGCCGGTTTTTTGTTCTAGTCGGGCGACTAAAATAGCAAAGCCGAGCGAGTCTAAGCCACTATCACTCAGAACGGTATTGCCTTCGATCACGCCAAGTTCTTCTCGGCCGGTTTCTGCGGCGACTTCATCCATAACGTCACGGATGAGCTGCTCTACTTGATAACTTCGAATGGTCACAACGCCCTCTTACCGCTGCTTTCAGCGCGCCTACAACTTTAAGCCAAGCTTTTATTGTTATGATTATGTAAGCAGTATACCCATTTCGAATAAAATTGCAGCAATTTTCTAAAGCGCCTGCGGCTCACGCGTTAGCGTGGACTAAGAGCGGCTCGACTTCACCAGTGCCGCAACCGTCGGATGGTGTCCCGACGCAAACCGATACGCTTGCGCCAAAAACAACTCCGCACACGCCAGCGCATCATTCAGCGCCTGATGACCATAAAACGGCGGCAAGCCATAGCGCGCCCGGCATGCCGCTAAGGTTAACGCGCCTTGCGGTAACTCTTGCTGACTCCGCAGCAAACGCCGCCGCTCTGCCTGCAAGGTACAATACACCCCATGCGGTTGCCATGGCCGTTGGTCAAGCTTGAGTGCTGCCGCTTGCAAGACTTCGAGGTCAAAGCGTGCATTATGGGCCACCAGTAACGCACCAGCAGCGGCCTCTTGAAACGCCGCAAACACAGCTGCGAGCGGTTCACCGGCAGCTAAGTCTGCGGATGACAATTGATGCACTACCGCAGCTTGCGATAACCGGTCACTCGTTTTGACCACTTTGTAGCCATGCTGATCAAAGGCAATAACCGGCGGCCGAATCGGCACCCAGGCAATCGTCAACATGGCATCGTTTTTCGCATCCAAACCATTGGTTTCAATATCAACCGCCAACCACTTACCGGTTTGCCATGGTTGTCGGCCGTGGCGCCAGCGCGCAATTCGTTCCATCATGGCCACATCTCCCCGCTTACATATTGCGACCGAATTTAAAGGCCACCCCTTGCTGACAATCTTTTATCACTTTAAACGCTGCTTTTAATTGCCGCCGTTGCAAGGTTGACAAACTTTCCGGGTCGACCGAATTCGCCGGAATCTTCGATCCCTCCTGACGGTACATCTGTGCATTCATTCGCAATTGGGTTAAAAATTGCCACGCTTCCAATAAATTCTGATTGTCTTTATCACTCAGCGAACTCTTGCCTTTAAGCTGGTCCAATCGACCCGGCGTCGACGGCTCAGTTAAGCCAGCCGCTAACGCATACAGCCGGACAATGTCATTCAAAATTGCAATCGCTTGTTTCTTAATATCAATGTAGTCAAAGTCGCCTTCGCTCTTGGTACGAAAGCGATTAAACAAGCCGAGCGGCACATTCAACTCGCCAATGTGGCGGGCAATATTTCCTAGGAACATGTCTTGCTTGGCTAACTTGGCTATTTCCTCGCGATGACGACGATACAGTGCATTGTTACCAGCCACTGGCCGGCTGTCGAAGAAAATCATCGAATGCATAATCGCTTGCGGCGTGGGCGAGCGGATCCACTTCATAAATTGCTCACGCCATTCAATTTGGTTCATCCGCCATTTTGGGTTCATCGCCATAATGTCGCCAGGACACAAACGAATCCCACAATCAGCTAAGCCTTCGTTGACAAATGTCGCCATGCCGGCAAACCATTCGCGTTGGCCATCGCTGATTTCATCAGCCAGCAACAGTGCATTGTCTTGGTCCGAACCTAAAGTTTGGTCACCCCGCGCTTGCGAGCCAAACGCCAGCCAGACATAGGTTGCCGGCGCACTGCCATGCTCTTGCTCGTACAACCGAATGAGTTTGCGCGTCATACTGTCGGTTAACGAGTTCAGCAAACGGCCAATCATACTGATGTCTTTCACTCGGCCCGCAAAACTACGCAAATAGTCTGGCACTTTCGCCGCTTCCGCAACCAGCGCCTCACGGCTAGGTGCTTTGAACAAAGCACTAATTAACAGCACAGGTTCACTGCGTTGTTGGTGCATCAAATCCGTATTGGTAATCACGCCAAGCGGAACGTCTTGGCCATCAAGCACAGGTAAATGGTGAATATTGCTTTGGCTCATGGTGGTCAAGGCATCAAACAAGCTTTGATCGCCATACACCACGGCTGGTGCGGGTGTCATCACTGCCGCCACAGCTATATCCACATTGAGCGCCGCTGCCACCACGCGGTTGCGTAGGTCGCGGTCGGTGACAATGCCACGTAATTGCTGATCATCGACCACTAATAAACACGAGACCCGCTCCGCCGACATCAGTTGCGCCGCTTCGCGAATACTCGCCGTGCTTTGAATTTGAATCGGTGTGCGGGTAATCACGTCGGCAATGCGCTTTTCACTCCAATCAGCGCCGCGCTTTTGCCCTTGTTCTGCCAGCAGACGCTGGCCATGAGCATTCACAAAGTACCGCTCAAAAGCTTGGTTCTGGCGACGTAATTGATTAAACACCGACTCGGGCCACTGCCAAATAATGCCATCGGCAATCACCTGTAACTGATTGGTAATTTTGCGCCCGGTTAATAACGACGGAAAACCAAACAAATCCCCCGGCTCCAACCGGTCTAAATGCTGCCCTTCTTTATCAACCAAGTCATAGGCACCCGACCGCACTAAGTACAACTGGTGCACGTCGGGTTGCATGATTTCTTTGCGGTTGTCATGACACACATACACAGCTTGGAGTTTATCTAGCGCCAGCTGCAACTGGTCCACCTCGAGCCCATCAAAGGGCGGGGTTTGCATCAGAAAACTACGAATATCGGCATGGTCTGCGGTCATGGTTTGATCCTTGTGTCGGCACGGCCGACCTTGCATTCAGTCTAGCTTGTTGACTTGAAAAAACAAAAGCTTATGTAAAAAAGCCCCATGGCACTCACTCCACGGGGCTTCCATCAATCAGGTTTCCGTCAACTCAGCCTTAGTGGTGAGTTGCTTCACCTGCACCTTTCGGATAACGAATCGATTCGACTAACTCTTGAATCTCTTCTGGTGCATCTTTGGTGAACTTCAGCACGGTGAGCGCGACAATGAAGTTCAGAATCATCCCCACTGTACCAATCCCTTCTGGCGAAATACCGAACAGCCAGTTCTCTGGGTTATCTGCCGCTGGGTTAATAAAGCGGAAGTAAATGATGTACGACAAGGTAAAGACGACACCGACGATCATACCGGCAATTGCACCCGAGCTATTCATGCGTTTATGGAAGATACCCATAATAATCGCAGGGAAGAACGAGGCAGCTGCCAGACCGAACGCGAAGGCGACCACCTGCGCCACGAATCCGGGTGGATTAATACCGAACCATGCACCGATGACAACCGCCACACCTGCCGCAACCCGCGCGTAGAGGAGCTCTTGCCGGTCAGAGATATTCGGCGCCAATGTTCGTTTCATTAAATCGTGGGACACGGAACTGGAAATAACCAACAACAAGCCAGCAGAGGTCGACAACGCAGCGGCAACACCACCTGCGGCAACCAAGGCAATCACCCAGTTTGGTAAGTTCGCGATTTCCGGGCTCGCAAGAACGATAATGTCTGCGTCCACGCGCATTTCGTTGCGCTCATCCGCTGAGTAGAACATCCGACCGTCTTCGTTATGGTCATTCCATTCGATCAGGCCTGTACGCTCCCAGTTGGTCACCCAACTTGGTGCGTTTTCATAGAGAACGCCCTGCTGGTCTGGACCATTCAGCGTGTTCAAAATGTTCACTTTAGTAATTGACGCAATCGCTGGTGCAGTGGTGTAAACCACAGCAATGAAGACCAATGCCCAACCACCTGATTTCCGCGCATCACTTACTTTTGGTACGGTGAAGAAACGAATAATCACGTGTGGTAAACCGGCAGTACCGACCATCAGCGCCATCGTAATAGCGAAGACATCGATGCCAGACTTGGTTCCTTCCGTATAGGCGGCAAAGCCAAGCTCCTGCGATAAGCCGTCGAGTCGTTCAAGCATATACATACCCGAACCGTCCGCAAGCGTTGCACCAAAACCGGTCTGCGGTAAGAAGTGGCCGGTCATCTGCATTGAGATAAACACCGCAGGGACGGTGTAAGCAAACGCTAACACACAGTATTGCGCGACCTGGGTATAGGTAATTCCTTTCATACCACCGAGTAAGGTGTAGAAGTAAACCAATGCCATACCAATGAGAACGCCCGTGGTGATGTCGACTTCCAAGAAGCGACTGAAGACCACGCCAACGCCACGCATTTGGCCGGCAATGTAAGTGAACGACACCAAAATCGCACAAATCACCGCGACCGTTCGTGCGGTTTGCGAGTAATAACGGTCACCAATGAAGTCTGGCACGGTAAATTTACCGAATTTACGCAAGTAAGGTGCCAAACATAGCGCCAACAGGACGTAACCACCGGTCCAGCCCATCAGGTAGACACTACCGTCGTAGCCGAGCATGGAAATCAGACCTGCCATGGAAATAAACGATGCTGCCGACATCCAGTCGGCCGCAGTGGCCATCCCGTTTGCGACGGGTGGAACACCGCCACCGGCGACGTAGAAATCAGTAGTTGAACCGGCTCGAGCCCAAATCGCAATCCCGATATACAGGGCGAACGTCGCGCCGACGACGATAAACGTCAGTGTTTTGATATCCATTGGTTACTCCTCGTCGACTTTATATTTCTTATCGAGCTTGTTCATTTGTGCGATGTACACAAAAATCAGCACGATAAAGGTGTAAATTGCGCCTTGTTGGGCAAACCAAAAGCCCAGCTTAAAGCCGAAGAAGGAGAACTGATTTAACCAGTCCACCAAAATAATACCGAACCCAAAGGAGACCGTGAACCAGACAGCCAATAGCTTGACCATCAACGACAGGTTCTCTTTCCAGTAGGCTTTGGCATGATCTTGCGATTCAAATGCCATGTGATTTCCTCCACGTATGTTTGTTGGCGCTACTCTTTTTTGAGTAGTTCTACCTTTTTGTCGATAACAAGCATCGTAGAGAAATGGCAACGAGGAAATTGGACGTTAGTCTAATAAGTGAATTCTTTGTTAACGAGGGGCCTAGATTGTCCGATGAAAAAGGCGACTCAATACGAGTAAAACCTTAAAGATTGTTCGCTATATGGCAAATTAATTATTTTTTGGCTATAATGTTCGCGAATAGGCGAATATTTTAGGTGGCAACATGGCATCACGAATCGACATCGGCAATGCCGTCCGAGAGAGTAGAAAAGCATTGGGGTACACTCAACAAGCTTTGTCAGAGCTCACGGGGGTTCATAAATCAACAATTTCAGAAATCGAAAACGGGCGCTTTAGCGGGTCATTCGATATTTTCGAGCGGCTGCTTGATGGCGTTAACCTGCAGTTTGAAGTGACAACCAAGACACACAGGTTACCTCATTGGGACGAAATCGACTCTCTGTTCGCGGAGGATGACGCATGAGTCGCTCTCAACATTCAGCGCCAGAATTGCCTACTATACGCGACTTACCTGCGAAAATTACAACCATTCAAGTCTACGTTGGTAACTCCGAAGCCGGATTGCTAACGCATGGTTCTGTTCATCACTTTCAGCCCACACAAGAAACCCAACATGTGTCACTGACCATGACTTTGAAAGGGTTAGATGGCTACTCTTCAGGGAGCTTGCACCCCATCTTCGCGCAGAATGCGTATTTCGGTGATTCCGAACAGCGATTCCGGAGTTATCCGATCACCTGTTAGCCGTTCTTTTTCATAACCCCCTTTTT
>JAMCWV010000210.1 GCA_023481025.1 Gammaproteobacteria bacterium | reverse complement strand
AAAGGAGTATAAGCGACACAGCTTGGTCGCTTGGCGAAACAGCAAAATCGCGTAACCAATCACTTGGCCATTATCTTCAAGCACAACAAAATCGGCATGCTCGTGCTGAATAAAACGCCGAAAACTGCGCTTACTCATGGCGTCATAAGGGAAACAAGCCAGGTCGATCGGCAGTAGCGCAGCAATATCTTTACTTTCGGCTGGTCGAATAACGGCCATTCAAGTCCCTTGGGTTCGTGGTAGACAGGCATAAAACAACCATTGGACGCTCTTTTTACGAGGTCGGCAAGAGGTCGGATGAAAAAAATTCGCTTTTCGATTCAAGTCCAAGCCCGCTGCTGCTAAAATATGCGCCCGACACCGCCATACTTCCGTCAACCCGGCACACCAAGCCTTAAGAGGACTCGTCGTGAACGAACAGAAACCTTCCCTCAGTTACAAAGACGCTGGCGTCGATATCGACGCGGGTAACGCATTAGTACAACGCATTAAACATGTGACGCGTCGCACCACCCGCCCAGAAGTCATGGGCAGCATCGGTGGCTTTGGCGCACTCTGCGAAATCCCTGCAGGCTACAAACAGCCGGTACTCGTGTCAGGAACCGATGGTGTTGGCACCAAATTGCGTTTAGCGATTGACCTCAAGAAACACGATACTGTCGGTATCGATTTGGTCGCGATGTGCGTCAACGATCTGATTGTCCAAGGTGCTGAGCCTTTATTTTTCCTTGATTATTACGCCACCGGCAAACTCGACGTTGACGTCGCCGCCGACGTCGTTGCGGGTATCGGTGAAGGCTGCGTGCAATCAGGCTGTGCCTTGATTGGTGGCGAAACCGCTGAAATGCCGGGTATGTACGAAGCTGGTGACTATGACTTAGCAGGTTTCTGCGTCGGTGTGGTCGAAAAAGCCGACATTATTGACGGTAGCAAAGTCGCAGCCGGTGATGCTCTGATTGCTGTTGCGTCAAGCGGCCCTCACTCCAATGGCTACTCACTCATTCGTAAAGTCATCGAAGTCGCAGACGCTGACTTAACCGCAGACTTTCATGGCAAGCCATTAGCTGAGCACCTAATGGCACCCACGCGGATATACGTGAAACCTGTGCTTGAGATGATTAAACAGGTCAATGTCCACGCCATTTCGCACATTACTGGTGGTGGCTTCCAAGAGAACATTCCACGTGTTCTACCTGAGCACTGTAAAGCAGTCGTTGAGCGCAATAGCTGGCAGTGGCCGGTCATTTTTAGCTGGCTACAAGAGCAAGGTAACATTGCCCGCGACGAAATGTTCCGTACCTTTAACTGTGGCGTTGGCCTTGTCATTGCGGTGCCTGCTGACCAAGCGAAACAAGCAGTTGCGGTGCTCAATGAGCAAGGCGAGAATGCGTGGGTAATCGGTACCGTCGCTGATCGTCAAGGTGACGAAGAACAAGTTGAGTTTGTTTAATGACAGCGCAACAGAAAAAACGGATCGTTATTCTAATTTCCGGCTCTGGCAGCAACATGGTCAACCTTGTTGAACACTGCCAGGCTGGTAAAATTAATGCCGACGTAGTTGCCGTCATCGCCAACAAGGCTGATGCGGCTGGCCTTGCGAAAGCCGATAAGCTCGGTGTCGCCACCGAATGCGTGCCGCACCAAGGCTATGAAAGCCGAGAAGCTTATGACCAGGTGTTAGTTGAGCGAGTGCAAAGCTATCAACCAGATTTAGTTATTCTCGCTGGTTTTATGCGTATCCTAACGCCTGTCTTTGTGAGCGCCTTTGCTGATCGCACTTTGAATATTCACCCCAGTTTGCTACCAAAATACAAAGGCATGCACACCCATCAACGCGCGCTTGAAGCGAGCGATAAAGAGCATGGTGTGAGTGTGCATTTTGTTACCGAAGAGCTCGATGGTGGCCCGGTCATTCTCCAAGCCAAAGTACCAATTTTCGCCGGTGATGAGGTTGAAGACCTGCAAGAACGCGTGCATGAGCAGGAGTATCGTATTTATCCGCTCGTGGTGCGTTGGTTCTGCAGTGACCGACTCCGTTTAATGGCTGGTAAAGCACACCTCGATGGTGCTGAACTTGGCCCGCAAGGCTATGCCTCCGACGACTAGTCCTTGAAATAAAAAGCCGCGCAATGAAGTGCCCCCAATAGTTGGACATCCAATTACTGGGGGGCTTTTTATCTAATCATCGTCCGCAAACCGCAAATTGGTTAAGTTCACTTGTGCTTGCTCTTTGCCACCTTCAATTTGTTGCATGCGCACCATGGTGTAATTCAGGTCAGGTACAAACCAAAAGTAGGTCTGGCGGCGATCGTGATCACGAACGCGACTAACACGAATTGCTTCTCTCCGTTCACCCATGACCGTAATGTGTTCGCGTTTATCAATCGCAAACGTGTAGGACGTATCGCGACCGTCTTCATCAATAAGAAAGTACTCAAACGACTCTCCAGCGCCAATGGCGACATCAATCTGTAATTGGTGTAAGACGGTATTCGCATCAAGTAAGTCGTCACGCCATTCGGCATGTACGGTATCGCCAGTGTCTGCTCGTAAGGTTTCAGACTCACGTTCAAAGGTGACTTCATAGAACCGATTCGAACCAGTGCCACGACGCTCATAAACATAATGTAACGGTTGCACTTGAGCGCCAGCGAGCTGAAACGTTGAGTCGTTGTAACGCCGATCAGACAAAAATAAAAGCGATGCTTCGGTATTGGTATGGTACTGCCACAGCCCCTTATCATTGCGTTTAAGTTCACGCAGTGCGGTGCCATGGGTTCGGCCACGCCGGCTGAGGTCATACTCAGCTCGATAGGCTTGAGTGATTGTGTTGGCAATGTCTGTAGCTAGTTTGACTGCTCGCAGATCAGCGTCAACATCGTCATCCGCAACATAAGAAACCCTCGTATCAGCCCTCATCTGCGCTTGATCATTACCCGGTTCGTCCGCATACACCACCATCAACACCGAAAGCGCTAATAGGAGTATCGCAACCACCACAGCGATGACGCTGCGAACAATACCGTGACGTACTTTAAACTGATCCATAGACGACCTTTTCTGACCTTGGCAATTCAGGATGTCAGACTCGAAGCCGAGCTGCAAGTTCAAACGCATTGACATTCATTGACATGCTTACACGCCGAATGAAGCGAAATAACGAACGCTAAAGACACGAACTACACCGTTTCACCACTTGCAAATTAGCTCAATTTGTTCTAGTTTTAAGGATTACTGGTCAGACCTCAAACCTCAGGAGATTAACATGAGTGTCGCTATCTGGTGTATTGCTACCCTTATCGTGTTGGGAGCGTTGTTATATCATCGCGTTTCACTGCGCAGTTTTACCCTTGGCACAGTTGTTATGCTGGCCTTAGGTACCCTTTTCTCTGTGTTCGCTTGGGTCCCTTGGGTGATTGCAGCCATTATTTTGCTACCGCTTAACCTTACCTTTATTCGCAAAGGCGTTATCGCAAAGCGTATTCTTTCCGTGTTCCGTAAAATCATGCCGGAAATGTCGCAAACTGAACGTGACGCGTTAGAAGCGGGTACCGTTTGGTGGGACGGCGAAATTTTTTCAGGTAAGCCAAATTGGAAAAAGCTCCACAGCATTCCGGCAGGTAAGCTTTCCGCCGAAGAACAAGCGTTTTTAGATGGTCCATGTGACGAAGTGTGTGCCATGTTGGATGACTGGAAAGCGACGCATGAACTCGCCGACATGCCTGAAGATGTGTGGCAGTACTTAAAGGACAACAAGTTCTTCGCCATGATCATTAAAAAGGAATATGGCGGTCTCGAATTTTCTGCCTACGCCCAGTCACGCGTCTTGCAAAAACTTGCAGGTCACTCGACGATTTTGGCCAGTACCGTTGGCGTTCCTAACTCATTAGGTCCAGGTGAACTTTTACAACACTATGGAACGAAAGAGCAGCAAGATTATTATTTACCGCGCCTCGCGACAGGTGAAGAAATCCCGTGTTTCGCTCTGACCAGCCCAGAAGCCGGTTCAGACGCAGGCTCAATTCCTGACACCGGCATCGTCTGCAAAGGTGAATGGGAAGGCAAAGAAGTTGTTGGTATTCGTCTGAATTTCAACAAGCGCTACATTACCCTTGCTCCAATTGCGACTGTCGTTGGCTTGGCATTTAAAATGTACGATCCAGACGGTCTCATTGGCGAGCAAGAAGACATCGGCATTACCTGTGCCCTGTTACCTCGTGATATCAAAGGCATGACCATTGGTCGTCGTCACTTACCGTTGAACGTACCGTTCCACAATGGTCCGATTCAAGGTGAAGACGTTTTCATCCCAATGGACTTCATCATTGGTGGACAGGCGATGGCTGGTAAAGGCTGGCGCATGCTCATGGAGTGTCTGTCAGTGGGCCGTGTCATTACACTGCCGTCGAACAGTGCGGGTGGTGCGAAATCACTAGCATTAGTCACCGGTGCCTATGCCCGCATTCGTCGCCAGTTCAAATTACCAATTGGTAAAATGGAAGGCGTTGAAGAAGCAATGGCTCGAATTGGCGGTAATGCATACCTCATGGATGCCGTCACGAAGTTCTCTACCGCTGGTCTTGACCAAGGTGAGAAACCGTCAGTGATTTCAGCTATTTCAAAATACCACATGACCGAGAAACTTCGTCAGTGTATGAATGACGCGATGGACGTTCATGGTGGTAAAGGTATCTGCTTAGGTCCAAATAACTACCTTGGCCGCGGTTATCAAGGCACGCCGGTTGCCATTACAGTTGAAGGCGCAAACATTTTGACTCGCAGCTTAATGATCTATGGTCAAGGTGCTATTCGCTGCCATCCATATGTTTTAGAAGAAATGGAAGCGGCCGCCGTTCCGGGTAAAGAAGGTCTCGATCGTTTCGACAAAGCACTGTTTGGTCATATCGGCTTTGTGTTTAGTAATTTTGTTCGTTCGCTGTGGTTAGGGTTGACCGGTGCGCGCTTTACCGCAACGCCAGCGAACGACAGTACGGCACATTATTATCGTCAAATGACGCGCTTCAGCTCAAACCTAGCGCTCATGTCAGACGTCGCCATGGGTGTGTTAGGTGGTGAGCTAAAACGTCGTGAGCGCTTATCTGCGCGCTTAGGCGATATGCTGAGCTACCTGTTTATCGGTTCGGCGATCCTGAAACGTTTTGAAGACGATGGCCGCCCTGCTGACGATTTACCACTGGTACACTGGGCCATGCAGGATAGCTTAAACAAGTTGCAGCAAAGCCAGCTTGAGTTCCTTGAGAACTTCGGTGCAATTGGCTCGGTCCTAAAAGGTATCATGTTCCCGTTTGGCCGCATTGTGAAAGCACCGAGTGACAAGCTTGGGCACAAGATCAGTCGCATGCTGATGGAGCCAAATGCGACTCGTGCACGCTTAGGTGAAGGCCAATTCTTGTCCGAAAAAGGTCCATTTGGCTATGTCGAACAAGTGCTGCGTGACATTATTGCCATTGAGCCACTACATGACAAAGTACAGAAAGCAGCTGGCGAACGCTTACCTTTCATGCGCCTACATGAAATTGGCTTGAAAGGAAAAGAGCTTGGCGTTCTGACCGACGAAGAAGTCGAGTTGTTTAAGCGTGCTGAAGAAGGCCGTTTGAAAGTCATTAACGTTGACGACTTCGACCCAGCAGATTTACTTGCTGGCCAAGCGGCGCGTGATTATGCGTTAGCTCAGGTTAATAAAGAAAAGTCAGTGGCTTAATCGCTCACTAGGCAAAAACAAAAACGCTGGCCGGTCTTATGAAGTGACCGCCAGCGTTTTTTTATGGCCTTGCTTTTGAATTGCCGAGAGTAAAGAAACAGTAAACCAAGTCGCATTACTGCCAAATTACTTTAAAGTGAATTCTGCCGATCGCAATCAATCGTGCAACCCTGATTCGCTTGTCCAGCAAGCGACTTCTCTACGCCCCATCCTTTGGGGCGTTTTTTTATCTAGACGTCGCGCGGCAACTCACGCTGAATCTCTCGATCTTTACGTGCTTGTGCGGACAATGCATCCAAGGTTTGTCGCCATGCTTCCACCCACTCGGGTAACTTCGGTGATTCTAAATGCCCTTGGCCAGCAAGTAAATCTGCTGGG
>JAMCWV010000189.1 GCA_023481025.1 Gammaproteobacteria bacterium | reverse complement strand
CGTTACTGACGCTTCGCGAGCGCTTTGGCACTCGCATTCTCACGTTTCCACAGGACAGCTCAGAAAGTCCAGCGGTCGCAGCTCGTGCCTGTTCGCGCGCGGCTGAAACGCCGCCATCAGTTCTTCGCCCCATTGCAGCAACGGATAATGGATAAACAAGCTGGTGGCAATGTCGACGTTAAGCTCGGCTAGTGACTCGCGCACAAACTGCACAAATTCAGCACTACCCTCGCGCTCAGGCCGATACACGAATGTCCGCGCATACACAGCACAGTCATCATGATGCTCAATACAATCACTGAGCGCACGCTGCATGGCGCCGACGTAAACGTAACGATTCTGATTAAACCAGCCGTCCGACTGCTTTTTCTCGAGATGTTGTTCACTATAGGGACGATCAAAGACAAGGATGCGACCGACGTTTGGGCGCGTCGCCAAATAGCGAATCACCATATCGGGGCGGCGACCATAAAGGCCAAGATCGTTTTGTTTCCAAAACAGCACGACATCGCGACGACCATGTTTCGACCTTTGCGGGATAACGTTGGTTTGTCGCATAGCTGGCGACCACAGAGCAGAGCCACAACCGGTCTTGAGGGCACGCTGTAAATGATCAAAATTGGCGACGTATTCGAGCCCGCGCGAACAGGCACGAGCTGCGACCGCTGGACTTTCTGAGCTGTCCTGTGGAAACGTGAGAATGCGAGTGCCAAAGCGCTCGCGAAGCGTCAGTAACGTTTGCCAAGTGGACTCGTCCTGCTCGCCATAGACCACCACTGCGTCAAGTGGCCACTGACTGCGCAGTTCTCCGCGTAATTGCAACACCGGAAAGTCACGTAAGCGCGTCGTTAACTCACCTTCGCCCCAACCCGCGACAAGCACATGAAATACCCACTCACGCAACAAACGACCATGGGCAAGCACACGTCCAGCACTAGCTGCTTGTAAGTCCTGCGTGAGCAGCAGCACGGTTAATGGCAAGTTATTCGCGTACTTCAAGGCTGTTTTTCCTTTACCTTTAGAGCGTTCAGAAGTTCATCATGGTAACTATTTATGCACTTGAATTCATCTATAAGCATGCATCACGCTATCTAAAAAGTGATTCAGTTCTGCCTGCGGCAACGCATTAACCCCACCGGCCCCCGCTCGGCCGCCGCCGGAAGGAAACTGAGCACACAGCTCACCCGCGCCTTGCGGGTTACTTTTCGGCGCGCGTAAGCTTACAGTTAGCGTTACGGGGGCTTTAGTAGGTGTGATATTCGGTGTCGCCACAACAATCGCTTGTTGCGGATGTTCCGCAGCAAGTTGATTCGCATAGGTGCCACTAATTCGCCGTGCCCATGCGGCGTCTTCGAACTGAACGGCGATTAATCCCGGCGCATTCACAATTGGTTTCGTTTGCTGCGCTAGAGCGAGATCGCGGTCGTAACCTGCTTTGAGCATTGCGTACGGTGAGTGCACATCCGCAATAACGGCAAATGGCGAATCATACTGACTTAACCGCTGATACAAACGATCCGGCGCAACGTGTAAATCACTGACCTCAAGCCCATAGCCATTGTAATTGACCAACCGACCCAATTCAGCCAGCTGCGCTTTGTCAGTCGTTGACAACGCCAACATCTCGGCTTCGCGCTCCGCAACCGCATCTAATCCATCGCCGTAGGCGGCGGCAATGGACCACAACGACAGCTGATGGCGCAGCTCCGCCGTTAATTTAGCCTCCGCAAACAAGAAATCCCGCGTTAATAAACCCGTACAACGATCAGCCGCATAGTCAATGCGTCTGGTCAGCTTCTCATGGGCAAACAAGGTTTTGGCTTGATGATGATCAATGTACAACACTGACTCTGCATACTCGAGCATGCGCGCTAAGTCATCGAAGTTTTTATCAAACGATACATCCAGTACCGAGATGACCGCGCCTTGCGCTTCCTGCGACGTAATTTGTCGCAACAATGCATTATCGCGCTTCACACCCGTCACCAGCCTGCTCGCATGCGGCCACACTTTACGCAATTGAATCAGCGAAAAAATCCCATCCGCATCACCGTTGAATACATCAATATGAAGCATCGTCTACATACCCAGAATCCAACGTGCAATGACACCTAAACTAAGCACGAAGGCAAAACTGATTAATGTCCCCAACAGCACATATTCTGTTAATTTTCTCGAGTGGCTATCCTGCAAATCACCAAACCTAAATATTGATTTTGCAGCTAATATAAAACCAACCGCTGCATACTGAGATAAAAGAATGAGGGTCAATATGATAAAGCGCTCAAAATATCCGATTAGCCGTCCGCCATTCATTAGTGCATCACTTTCCACGTTCTCATTTTCGTTGATTTGTCGAATCTGCGGAGCCAAAAGTTGCTTAATGACAAGTGAAGCGGGGCGAAAAGCAAGCAGATAGATAATCGCCAAAGTGCCGAACTTCAGCCAATCTGTCGAGTTCCATACAAACGCAAAAATTGCAGAAGACTCAACCGCCAATGACCAAACTTTTAGCAGCACAGTTAAATGTAGAAGCTGGCCAATAGCTAATCTGCGCCAAGAAGACGATGCATAGGCTTTGGCCAAACCGAAAAGATAATGAGTCACCCAAATAGCGAGAAATGCGCCGATAAGGAATTTAATTGACGGATCAGAGGCTAATAAAAGCACCAAGGACGCGACGAGACCATGCACTAAACCATGGAGAATCTGGCCCAATGATCGCCAGTTATTTGGATTCTTATCGTCAAACCACTTGCGCGGCTGTAAATAAAAATCTGTTGTCACATGACCAAGAATCAACCAAACGAGCAGTGTAATTTCATTCAAAATATCATTCCCTGAATTCGTTGAGCGATAAAGTTTAATGTATCTGCAACTAAGCGGTAATCGCAAGCATTAAGAAGTTGCGTCGTGTTAGCTCGACTTTTGCCTACCCGATTTGCAATATCTTGATGTTTAGCTTTCTCTTCCCATAAAAACGTGAATAAAACCAAGGCCTGTTCTTTAGACAAACCCTGCAAATGCCCATCGAGGTGACGGGTTAATAGAATACAACAGTTCTCTTGATGCGCAGGTGGAAAATGTATCGTCAATAACTGCTTCTTCATCTGTTCCAACCCATGCCCAGACAAGGTAAACGCTTCGCCGCGACTCGTCGCCAACTTTAGCCCGCTACCATCGACGTATGACAACCCGACACTTTGTCGAATATCTACGTGCGGAAAATTGAACTTCATAGCCAGTCTTATCAACACTGCATATTTGAGTGCATTTTTGCCGTCACTCAACAATAACTGGAACGAATCACCCCGAAACATCTCATATTTAGCCTGCTCGCGGTCTGTAATGACCGATAGAATTTGGTCTAAATTTTTCAGTGCGCACGCAAAATCCTCCGAAACAAGTTCGGTAGACTTGACGATATCGCCAGTGATGACCGCCGAAAGCGTTGGGTTTGAGGACTTGATCATTGCGTACCATGGAGAAATAAAAAGTGAATACCATTCACAATGTAATTCAATTTAATTACTTTTTCAATTGTAATTAATTTTAATTACATAAAACCCCGCACTCGACTAAATAGCTAATCACAATATCGGCGGCCTGTTCAACGCTAAGTTCGGCGGTGCGCAGATGTAGCTCTGGGTTATCAGGCGTTTCATAGGGTGAGGAAATTCCGGTGAAGTCGGTTATCTCGCCTGCGCGTGCTTTTTTGTAGAGCCCTTTCGGGTCGCGTTGTTCGCACACTGCAACGGGCGTGTCGACAAAAACTTCAATAAACCGCGGGCCCACCTGCTCTCGCGCCGCAGCACGGTCAGCACGGAATGGCGAAATAAAAGCACTACTGACAATTAAACCAGCATCAACAAAGAGCTGCGCCACTTCACTGATCCGGCGAATATTCTCCGCTCGCGCGGCGTCATCGAAACCCAGATCACGATTCAAGCCATGACGAATATTGTCGCCGTCCAAAACATAGGTGTGGCAGCCTAACTCGAACAATTTCCGATCCACTGCATTGGCAATCGTCGATTTCCCAGAACCGCTTAAACCCGTGTACCACAAAAGCGCTGGCTGGTGTTGCTTGTGGTCTATGCGTTCACGCTGACTTACCGCTGCGTGGTGCCAAACGATATTTTCTTTCGAAACAATCGGCGCCCGCTGACTCGTTTGTTCCGGCAACGCTTGATCAATCATGCCCGCTGCAACAGTAGCATTGGACAAACGATCGATGACGATAAAACCGCCAGTCTGCTTGTTGACCGAATAAGCATCAAAAGCAACCGCTTCATTCAACTGCACATCGACGACACCAATTTCATTCAGCGCCAGCGCGTTCGCCGACTCTTCGGCCAAAGTATTGACATCAATACGGTGATGGACGCGCTCAATCGTCCCCGACGTCAGCTTGCAACTGAACTTCAGATCATACTGCCGGTGCGGCTGCAGCGCTGCTTCGCCCATCCAAACCAGAGTGGCCCGCATTCGCGACGAGACATGCGGCAATTCGTCTTTGCGCACAATCATGTTGCCACGCGAAACGTCCACCTCGTCACTCAAGGTGAGTGTAACCGCCATCGGTGCCTGTGCAACGTGCAACTCCCCTGCAAACGTCACGATCGATTTGACCGTCGTCACGACCCCAGAAGGCAAAATCCGAACGGCGTCTCCGACTTGCACTTCACCAGAGGCAATGGAACCTTGAAAACCACGAAAGTCGGCGTGAGGACGCGACACCAACTGCACCGGGAAACGGAAATCTTGCTTGTCAGCTGGCTCTGCTATCTCTAGATTTTCGAGATATTCCATGAGCGTCGAACCACGGAACCATGACAGGTTTGCCGAGCGTTCGACCACATTATCGCCTTTCAGCGCCGACACCGGCACAAAGCGAATGTCGGGAATGGTCAAAGCCCCAGCAAATCTTAGATAATCTGCCTGAATGTCTTTGTAACGCTGCTTTGAATAGTCGACTAAGTCCATTTTATTAACGGCAACAATGACGTGTTTAATCCCCAGCAGCGAACAAATAAAGCTGTGTCGACGCGTTTGCGTTTGCACGCCGTGTCGCGCATCAATCAAAATAATCGCGACATCACAGGTCGAAGCGCCGGTCGCCATATTCCGTGTGTATTGCTCATGCCCAGGGGTGTCGGCGATAATAAACTTACGTTTGTCGGTCGCAAAGTAGCGGTACGCCACATCGATGGTTATGCCCTGTTCGCGTTCAGATTGTAAACCGTCGACCAATAGCGCCAAATCAAGCTCCCCACCCTGCGTGCCTGACTTCTTACTCTCCGCAGCAAGCGCCGCTAACTGGTCAGCGAGGATGACTTGACTGTCATGCAGCAGGCGACCGATCAAGGTACTCTTGCCATCGTCAACAGAACCACAGGTAATAAACCGCAGCAGCTGCTTGTTCTCGTGCTGATGCAGATAAGCTAAGATATCTTGCTCAATGAGCGCTGCACCTTGACTCATCGGTTAGCCTCAAACATTAAAAGTAGCCCTCGATTTTTTTCTTTTCCATCGCGCCGACGCTATCCCGATCAATCACCCGTCCTTGTCGCTCCGAGGTATTCGTCAGCAACATCTCTTGAATCACTTCCGGCAACGTCGTTGCCGAAGACTCGATAGCACCGGTTAACGGATAGCAGCCTAAAGTCCGAAAACGAACCCGCCGCATTTCTGCCGTTTCGCCTTGCTGAAGCGGCATACGCGCGTCGTCGACCATAATTAATCTGCCATCCCGCTCGACCACCGGACGCTCTTTAGCGAGGTACAGTTCAGGAATTTGAATATTTTCCAAATAGATATATTGCCAGATATCCAACTCGGTCCAATTCGACAGCGGGAACACGCGAATACTCTCGCCTTTTTCGACTTTGCCGTTATAAATAGTCCACAACTCCGGGCGCTGATTTTTCGGATCCCAGCGATGATTTCGGTCACGAAATGAATAGACGCGTTCTTTCGCTCGTGACTTCTCTTCGTCACGACGAGCACCACCAAACGCAGCATCAAATTGATAGTGATTCAGAGCTTGCTTGAGTGCTTGGGTTTTCATGATATCGGATGGCCAGCGAGATGGGTTTCG
>JAMCWV010000138.1 GCA_023481025.1 Gammaproteobacteria bacterium | reverse complement strand
ACTGACCCAGACTTCTTCTTGCGCAAGTTTTTTATCAAACTCAGCATTGTGCGTGGCTTCTACTTCCAGTAATCGCTGCTTCTCAACTAAAAATGCAGCGTAATTACCGGGAAAGCTAGTTAATGTCCCACGGTCCAAGTCGACGATTCGGGTTGCTAAACGTCGGATGAATGCTCGGTCATGGCTAATAAAAATAATTGAGCCACGAAAATCGAGCAGCATATTTTCTAACCAAGTTACTGCGTCTACATCAAGGTGGTTAGTCGGCTCATCAAGCAATAAAATGTCTGGGTTAGTTGCCAATGCACGGGCAAGCGCAGCACGCCGCAACCAGCCACCGGATAAATTGGCCATCGCTTGTTGGCCGTCCAAGTTCAATCGACTCAGGACTTGTTCGACTTGAGTTTGTAATTGCCACCCTTGCGCGTCTTCAATGCGACTTTGAATCTGGGTCAGTTTATTCAGTGCCGCGCTATCGTCGGGATTAGTCGCAAGTGTTTGGCTTAACGTTTGATATTCTTCAAGCAGGCGACCGGTTTCAGCAAACGCACCAACCACATAATGAAACACACTGCCGTTCGTGCGCGGCGGTGGATCTTGGGGCAACATCGCGACACGAGTGCTGCCAACGTAGTGCAAGCCGCCCTCATCGAGTTGGATTTCACCTTGAAGTACCTTGAGTAAACTTGATTTACCGGCACCATTACGGCCAGTAATACACACACGCTCGCCTTGCTCTACAACGAATTCCGCATTGTCGAGAACAGGCGCAGTACCAAACGCAAGTCGTGCGTTTGCGAGACGAAGTACCACACTCATGATTGTAAGAATTCCTGTAATTTCTCAGCGTGAAACGGCCATTTCATTTCTTGCTCGTCGCTTGCGCGAATTAAAACCGGGACTAAAGTTGCATATTCGTCGACAAGCTCCGGATCGCTGGCTATATCAACCACGCCGAGTTCAATCGGCTCATCGATATCAGCTTGGTGAATCACCTGAATCGCTTGAATACACAATGGGCAGTGTTCTTTTGTCAGTAGATAAAAACTACGCATGCGTTAAATACCAGCAATAATGAATGGCACGTTGTTTAGCAAAATCTGGTGGAATGCTGTCACGTGTATGGTCTTCACTCTTCAGTCCGAGCGCAACAAGCTCCTCTGTTGCAAGTTTGAAACCGCGTTTATTGGTCGTAAAAATCAGAACGCCATTTTTACTTAATAGCGCTTTTGCTGCTTTTAGAATGGCAATATGATCGCGTTGTACATCAAAGACATCGCTCATTCGTTTTGAATTCGAGAAGGTTGGTGGGTCAATAAAGATTAAATCCCACTGTTCTGGCGAAGCTTGTGTGCTTTGTTCTTGCAGCCATTTCACACAATCGGCTTGAATAAATTCATGACGGTTAATGGTTAAGTGATTTAAACGAAAGTTATCTTTTGCCCAATTCAAATAGGTTTTTGATAAATCAACTGTGGTAATTTGCTCTGCGCCACCTAACCCTGCATGCACCGATGCTGAGCCCGTATAAGCGAACAAGTTAAGCACGCGCTTACCCATTGCTCGTTTCTGAATGTCTTTTCGTACCCAGCGATGGTCCAAAAATAAACCGGTATCGAGGTAATCCGTCAAATTCACTAAGAATTTTGCGTTGTACTCTTGTACTTCGATCATCACACCTTCTTCAGCGACCCGCGTATACTGCGACTCCCCTTTCTGGCGCTGGCGTTGCCGGGTATGAATTTTATCCGCGTCTATCGGTAAGCTATCGAGCACTGCCTCAATAATTTGCCACCAACGCTTCTCAGTCACATGCACCGGAATGTTTGCCGGCGCTGCATACTCCTGAATAATTAAATGGCCGTCATAGAAGTCAATCGCAGCGTTGAACTCGGGAATGTCGGCGTCGTAAATACGGAAACAGTTAACGCCTTCTTTGGCTGCCCACTTTTCCCGTGCTTGCCAATTCTTTAATAAACGGTTCTGCAATGCTTCAAGTTCTGGGCGGGCAAATTCTTCTTGCTCATCATTGAGTTGAAGAATTGCTAACAGCACGGAAATACCCCCATTGTTGAGTTTGTATTTCTTCTCGCTGCGAATCCGCATCGCTTTAATCATGGCTTCGTCAGGTGCTAATATAGCAGCCCGCCAGCCTGGGATACCTTTGCGTAACTGGCGGCCGAAATCGCGATAAAAGCGCCAAGCACTGAACGTACTACCTAAGCGTTCTCCGTAAGGCGGGTTCGCCAGCATGAGTCCACTCGCAGCATGCCGATAGCGTTTCAACACCCAGTCTGCGGTTGCATTGCCCTGTTCGATTTTAATTAAGTCCTCAAACTCAAGGACGCGAATATTTTGTTGTGCAGCTTGAACCACTTGGGGGTCTTCTTCCACCCCATGAAATTGCGTTTTACAGGCCTCACGACCAAGACGGAAACGCTCTTGTGCGGTCGCTTTGACCTCATTCCATAACTGTGCTTTGTGACCGCGCCACGCATTGAATCCCCAATCACTGCGACCTAAAGCAGGTGCGCGATCCGTGGCAACCATGGCGGCTTCGATCAATAAGGTGCCGGAACCGCACGTTGGATCTGCAATCAGCGCTGGCCATTGCTCTGGCACTCGAATAGCTGCATTGGTTAAACCAGCTCGTTGCACTAACGCGGCAGCAAGTGTTTCCCGAATTGGTGCTGCGCCTTTCGCTTGGCGATAGCCCCGTTCGTGCAAACCACTACCAGCCAGGTCGAGGTAGATAGTGACTTCACCTTTATGCAAATACCCTTGAATATTAATTTCCGGGCGCTGTACGGCAACATCAGGTCGCGATAAGCCCCGGCGACGAAACGAGTCGACGACACCGTCTTTAATGACCTGTGCGGAAAACTGTGTGTTCTTAAGCGTTTCACTTGTACCATTAAAGCGAACTGCAAACGTATTACGCTCGTTAAAGATATCCGGCCAGTCATATTGAGCCGCAAGCTTTTCAAGCGCAAAGCGGTCATGTACTTCGCCCGCAGTGAGGCGCATTAACACACGGCTACCAAGCCGACTCCACATACATAATTCATAACCTAACTTGAGGTCGCCGGTGCAATGTACGCCGGAATTCGTTGCTTTTACTTGTTGGCCACCTAGCTCACTTATTTCAGCGAGTAAAAGTTCTTCGAGGCCGCGTCCGCACGGAATAAAATATTCAAACTGTTGCATGTAGAATTCGCTATTTACCATGACAAAATAATTGGGCTGAGTATAACCTAATCCGAACGAGCTGTCTGTCGTAGCTGTGGCGGCAAACCTAGAAAACTAATGGAAAAGTCCCCGTTTTGCTGATTATTTCGGCAGTCAGTCGGCAAACGCCTGTTTTTTTAAGTTTTCAGCTTGCAATTGTGGTCGACGCTGTTAATATGCCCCACATCGGACGCGGGGTGGAGCAGTCTGGTAGCTCGTCGGGCTCATAACCCGAAGGTCGTAGGTTCAAATCCTGCCCCCGCAACCAATTCTTACCGATATATTCCTTCTTAGTATTTTCCTGTGTAAAATCATTACGTTATTTTTAATAAGCTTTACAGTTGCGACTATATTGCGTTAAGTCGAGCAAATGTCTATAGTTTCACAACAACTTCATAAAAAGAGTCGACAGTGCAGCTGACAGATTTACTGGTGGTTTTCTACTGGTTGATTATTGCCACCGTCTTTTTGCGTATCATCTTTAAGCGTCGTTCTGTTTCCGCGTCTTTAGCATGGGTGCTAATTATCGTGGTCTTCCCTATTTTCGGCGTCATTATCTATCTCTTCTTTGGTGAGATTCAACTTGGTAAAAAACGCGCTGAGCGAGCTATTGCATTAAGAAAACCCTTTCTTGAAAACTATAATAGTCATTTGCAAGGTCACGAGCCGCCAGCACCAAACCAACAAACCGCGAATGCCATTTTTCAGCTCATTCATCATCGTGATGGTATCGGTGCCTTAAGTTATGACGACTTTGACTTATTGGCGACGCCGGATGAAATTTTCGATGCCTGGATACAAGATATCAACGCAGCGCAGAAGAATATTCGGATGGAGTTCTATATCTGGCATCCCCCTGGCCGCGTTAAAGAAATTACTGAAGCGCTGCTTAATGCGGCGCAGCGCGGTGTTGAGATTGAGCTGCTCATTGATCATGCTGGTAGTTGGCGTTTCTTTGCTTTTTCGGCCGAAGAGCGAGCAATGCGTGATGCTGGAATTAAAGTCATACCCGCTCTACCGGTCAATCTGTTTCGTAATCTATTCCGCCGAGCTGACATTCGGTTACATCGTAAGTTACTGCTGATCGACCATCGAATTTGTTATACCGGGTCAATGAATATGGCAGACCCGCGTTATTTTAATGCCAACAAGAAGTTTGGCCCATGGGTGGATATGATGATTCGGTTTACCGGGACGGCGGCTTTCGGTGTTTCCAAAGTATTTTCATGGGATTGGGAAGTTGAAACCGGTGATCGTAACTTTCCACAATTACAATTTCCGTTAGCAGAATCTGAAAAGCGTTTATCAATTATTCCTTCAGGTCCTGGTCATGACGAGGAATATATGCACCAGATCATGTTGTCTGTGTTGCATCGTGCGAATCGTGAAATATTCATCTGCACCCCCTACTTCGTTCCTTCGGAGAGTATTTATGCTGCACTTCGCCATTCAGCGCAGCGCGGTGTCGATGTGACAATAATTCTGCCTAAAGTGAGTGATTCAAAAATGGCGGCGATTGCCAGCCAATCTTATTTTGAGGGCTTACTTCGAGCGGGCGTGAAGATCTTACTGTTTAACGACGGACTGTTGCATACAAAAGCGATCACGATTGATGGCGAGTTGGCGTTGGTCGGCAGTATGAACATAGATATGCGTAGCCTTCAACTCAATTTTGAATTGTCTTTTGCTTTGTATGAGAAGAGTTGCTGCGACCGAATCTGTGATCTATTGCGTTGCTACGCGAAACAAAGTGAGGCTGTCAATTTACAACGCTGGAGCGAACGTCGGAAATACCGTCATCTTGCTGAACGATTTATGTATTTCTTAAGCCCGCTGTTGTAAATGACTACGTGAAATAGGTAACGGATGACGCTGGGACGGCTGTAAACGGTCATTAAGGACGCGAACGACGTCGAATTGCTGCATACTTAACAGACCATTCATGTCAAAAGAATCATCGACGAGCATGCAGAGTGCACAGCGCTCATCTTGTTCGATGATGAGAAAATCCGCCTGCGAAAAACCAGAGTCGAGCGTACAAAATAGATGTTCGCTTGGCCACTGCTTTTCCTCATCAAATTCACCAAATTTGAAATGCCAGCTTTGCGGTAGCATGAGCTTACCGAAACGCACTAATGCAGTTGCATGCAGGGCGATTTCAAACTGTTGAGTCGGTGAAAGCGAGCTGTAGGTGTCCAAGTAATCTGCAAAACGCTGAAATTGGCCAGCATCGTCCATGGAGAACGCGACTGATTCAGGCAAACGATCGCGTAACACTGAGCGCTTAAACTTCAGCGTGTGCGTAATATTTTTGCCTAATTCGATGGTTAAAGCTTTATTGTTATTTAACGACCAATGCCAATTTTGCATCGTTTCAATCCCGTGAATATGTATCGCTATGTTGTTGCTAGATGCGTCATCATGCCTAGTGTGTTCGGCATATACACGAATCTACGCTGACCAAAATACCTCTTATTGGTCATAAAACAACCTATATCATAATGCTAAGGGAAAACCCTCAGTTTTACAAGCTTCTAACAATTTGTTTTATTAATGAGGGACCTTGGTAGATAAACCCTGTGTAAACCTGCACCAATTGGGCACCTGCAGCTAGTTTTTCTTGAGCCTGCTCGGCACTGGCAATGCCACCCGCGCCAATAATTGGGAATTCAGCTGGCAAGACTTCGCGCAACCAACGAATTACTTCTGTACTTTTGCTCGTAAGTGGCTGACCACTCAAGCCCCCTGCCTCACTTCCGTGTGCTAAATGACTCACTTGCTCGCGATCGAGCGTGGTGTTTGTGGCAATCACACCATCAAGCTGATGCTCTTGAATCGCATGGGCAAAACTGTGTGTTTGCTCGCGCGTCATATCCGGAGCAATCTTCACTAAAATTGGCACATAACGGGCGTTGGTATCAGCTAACTCAAGTTGTTTCTTGCGTAGCTCTGAAAGTAACCGTGTTGGGCGTAGTG
>JAMCWV010000157.1 GCA_023481025.1 Gammaproteobacteria bacterium | reverse complement strand
ATCGAGTTCGCTTGGGGCACCGATATGGACTATGCGGGTATTGAAGTACGCGAGAAAATTGACATGGTCATGTTACCTCTCGACGTCGAAAAACCTGTGCTGTTGCGTTTTAACCCCAACCTTGAACCGATTATGCGCTTAGCGCTAGCCGGTGGCGACGAGACAAGCCCTGGCGCGCTACAAGAAATGCGCCGCTATGCGGACGACGAACTAAAACGGCAAATCGAGAGTATTACCGGCATTGCAGCTGTCCGTATTGGTGGTGGCTACGAGGACGAAGTGCAAGTGCTGATTGACCAGCAACGAGCAAGCCAACTGAATATTGACATGCAAGTTATCGTCCAACGCTTACGTGCAGAAAATATGAACCAAGCTGGCGGGCGCGTGCAAAGTGGCCGTCAAGAGTTCTTAGTACGCACCGTGAATCAGTTCCAGAGCCTCGATGACATTGGCAATATCTACATTGCCACTCGCAATGGAGCGCCGATTCAATTGCAAGATATCGCCGAGATTCGCAGTGGCTTTAAAGACCGGACATCGATCAGCCGTGTGAATGGCCGCGAGAGTATCGAGCTAAATCTTTACCGCGAGGGCGATGCTAACACTGTACTGGTGGCCGATGCCGTGCGGGCGCGCTTACCGCAAATCCAACGTACTCTGCCGAGCGGCTATGAAATTGAGATTCTCGCCGACCAGTCAACCTTCATTCGCAACGCCATTAAAGCGGTAAAAAGTAACGCTGTCGTTGGTGGATTACTAGCAATGGGGGTCATTTTATTATTTCTGCGTCAGCTTGGACCGACCATTATTATTTCTCTGGCCATTCCTGTTTCGATTATTGCCACCTTCTTTTTCATGTTCATGACCGGTCTTAGCCTGAACTTGATGTCACTAGGTGGGATCGCTTTGGCCGTGGGGCTGTTGGTCGACAACGCGATCGTTGTTTTAGAGAACATCGACCGGCGCAAACAACTTGGTGACGATCAACAAACCGCTGCTGTTGCCGGTACGCAAGAAGTCACCGGTGCAGTCACGGCTGCAACCCTGACCACACTTGCGGTGTTTATCCCTTTAATCTTTGTTAGCGGCATGGCGGGGCAACTTTTCACTGACCAAGCTCTGACCGTCAGCTTTGCCCTCATTGCGTCATTATTTGTCGCATTAAGCTTGATTCCCATGCTTGCCAGCCGTGAGTTTAAACGCCAAGCCCAAACCACAGAGTCAGCGCACCCACCGGCGACCCCAACCCGCCGTTGGGTTCGTTGGCTCACTTGGCCATTTCGGATGCTCAGTCGCGTATTCTTCTACTGGCTGCCAATCTTGGTACTCGCTGTTCTGCGCAAAATTACACAAGGGTTAGGTTTTCTGGCGAAACAGCTGTGTCGTCCGATTGTCTGGGTATTTGAGGCCTTCATGACCCAAGTTAATCAGCGCCACGCGACAAGCCTAAAAGCTATGCAAGGTAACCCATGGCCATTCTTTTTAATGTTTGCCGCCATTACCCTTGCCAGCTTTACCCTCGCACCACGCCTTGGTATGGAACTGATTCCGCAAATGGAACAGCGTGAGTTTTATGTCGATATTCAACTACCGCGTGGTACCCCGATTGCCGAGACCGATGCATTTATGGCCAAGGTTGCCGAGCGCCTCCAAGCCGATACCCGAGTTCTGCGCTCTTACTCTGTAGCCGGCTCTGGCTCACTGATGCAAGTGCAAGCGAATCAAGGTGGCGATTTTTGGGGACGCTTTAATGTGGTGGTCAAGCCGACAGCAACTGCCGAGCAGCGCGATGGCGTCATTCGCGATCTACGGACATTTCTTGAGCAACAACCCGACGTTCAAGCGACTATCGATTTTCCTGAATTAGTCAGTATTGACTTACCGCTTGTGATCGAGCTCTCAGGCTATGAATTAGAGCCCTTGCTGATTGCCGCTGAACGCATCAGTCAGCAGCTCACCGAACACCCGGACTTTGCCGATGTGCGGAACGGTTTGACACGCGGTCAGCCGGAACTGGAGATCATTTTCGACCACCTGCGCATGGCTCATTTAGGCCTTACCGCCCCCGATGTGGCGCGGTTAATTAGCACGCAAATCGGTGGCCAAGTCGCAACGAAGTACAACTTGCACGACCGCCAAATCGACATTCGTGTCCGTTTGCCAGACAGTGTTCGTAATGACCCAGCCAACGTCCAGCAACTGATAGTCAATCCAGGTGGTAGCCCGGAGATACCTTTGAGTGCGATTGCCACCATTCGGCAAATTACTGGCCCAAGCGAAATAACCCGCCTTGGTCAGCAACGTGTTGCACTCATTAGCGCCAGTCCAAGTCAGGGCAACCTAAAAGCAGCCGAGCAAAGTCTGATTACGCTATTGCAAGATATGAGCTTGCCTGCCGGAGTAACCGCGAACATTGGTGGTCAAAGCGAGTTAGTTGAGCAATCGTTTAATTCGTTGTTAATGGCCCTCGCCCTTGCCGTGTTCTTGGTTTACCTGGTCATGGCTTCACAGTTTGAAAGCTTCGGTCACCCATTCCTGATTATGTTCTCGGTACCATTAGCCGCTGCTGGCTCATTGATTGGCTTGTGGATCACCAATACACCTTTGAGTGTGGTGGTCTTTATCGGTTTGATCATGCTCGCCGGTATCGTCGTTAACAATGCGATTGTCTTGATTGACCGAATTAATCAACTACGTCGCGAAGGTATCGCGAAGCTCGAAGCGATTCAGCAAGCAGCAGCGCAGCGTCTACGCCCGATTCTGATGACAACGCTCACCACTGTGCTAGGTTTAGTGCCTCTTGCACTGGGCATTGGTGAAGGTGCCGAACTTAGCGCCAGCATGGCCATTACCGTCATCAGTGGCTTGCTATTTGCAACCTTGCTAACTCTGTTCTTCATTCCGTTGGTTTACCAACTGTTTGATCGCAAGCACTTTGCGCAAGGAGACACGCATGAATAAGTTGCAATTAAGCGCGCCTCTTGCCGCTTTTGCGATGCGGCGGCCCGTAACCGTCTGCATGATCTTCTTAAGCCTGTTATTACTTGGTTTGGTCTCGAGTCGCTTGTTACCACTGGAGAAATTCCCTGGCATTGATATTCCACAAATCATGGTGCAAGTGCCCTACCCGGGCGCAACGCCCGCTGAGGTTGAGCGCCTAATCACGCGACCATTGGAAGAAGCGTTAGCAACCATGTCGGGGATTCAAGAGCTGAATTCATTTTCGAATGCGGAAGGTGCCAACGTTAACCTCATGTTTCAGTGGAAAGACAATATTTCCGCACGCAGCATGGAAGCGCGTGAACGCATTGAAACTGTGCGCCACTTGTTACCAGAAGACGTTGAGCGGGTATTCATCTTTCAGTTCAACACCGACGATATGCCGGTGTTGCAGCTACGGATTTCGAGCCGCCAAGATCTCTCGCTCGCCTATGACCTGATTAATCGTCAACTTAAGCAACCACTAGAGCGCTTAGAAGGTGTCTCGCGTGTTGCGCTTTATGGCGTAGATCAACGTGAAATTGTCATTCGCCTACAGCCAGAGCGACTCGTTGCCGCAAACTTAACCGCCAGCCAAGTCGGGCAAATTCTCAATCGGGCAAATTTCACCATGAGCGCCGGTCATTTAGAAACCGATGCCGAACGCGTGTTAGTGAAACCTGCGGGTGAGTTCCGTAACCTCGATGATATTCGTCAATTACCAATCACGCCGTTCATTACCGTCGGTGATATCGCCGAGGTCAACTACGAGTTGCCACGCCGTCTTGCCGGGCGACACTTTAATCAAACCTACGCAATTGGCATTGATATTTTCAAAGAATCGAGTGCCAATCTCGTCGACGTTGCTCGCTTAGCAACAGCGGTCATTGAGCAGGCCCAAACCAGTTCCTCGTTTCAGGGAATCGACCTGATGGTGATGGACAATACTGCAGAGAGCGTAACAACCTCTCTGCGCGACTTGCTTTTAGCCGGCGGAATTGGCGCAGTTCTCTCAGTTATCGTGCTGTTCTTGTTTATTCGCGATTGGCGTACCACGCTAATTATCGTTTTGTCGGTACCGATTGCGATATGCCTGACACTCGGCATTATGTATCTGCTCGGTTATAGCCTCAACATCCTGTCCATGATGGGGCTCATGCTCGCTGTCGGCATGCTCATCGACAATGCTGTTGTTGTCAGTGAGAGTATTAAACACGAGCAACACGACGAACAACTCGCGGGACGCACGCCGGATCGCACAACCGTTTTGAATGGTAGTGCCCGCGTATCCCTTGCAATCATTGCCGGTACGCTCACTACGGCCATTGTATTTTTACCCAATTTATTTGGCCAACAAGAAGAAATCACTATTTTTCTTGAGCATGTCGCCATTGCCATTTGTATTTCGTTACTGGCCTCGCTGTTAGTTGCACAAACCCTCATTCCATTGCTGATTAGTAAACTTAAGCCGGCTAAATTGCCGCAAGCTAACCAGCACAGTCGCATAAAAGATTTTTACCTACGAAGTCTGCGTTGGTCTCATCGTCATCCGAAAAGCACCACGTTTATTATTTTAGCGATGCTAATTAGTACGGCCTTTCCATTTCACAATATTGGTTCGGATCAAACTCAGACCGCTTACAACAACCGACTATTTATTAATTACAATATCATCGGGCAATATACATTAGATGAAGTAGAACAAGAGGTAAGCCGCTTAGAGGCCTATTTGTATGCCAATCAAGATGAGTTTGAGATTGAGCACGTTTACAGCTATTTCACACCGGGTTATGCCAACTCGGTACTCTTGCTGAAAGAGGATCGCCAGTTATCCGTCGCCGAAATTCAACGCCGAGTACGCGATGGCATGCCACCGTTGGCACGCAGTAAGCCGGTGTTTGGTTTTCAAGGCGGCCCTCGGGATGGCGTACAAATCACCCTCCAAGGTCGCTCGACAACCGAGTTGGAGCAAGTCGCTGAAGACCTCATTCCAATTCTCGGACGCATTCAAGGCTTAACCGATGTGCAAACCGACACCGGCAATGCGCAAGCTGAATTGCGGATTCAAATTGATCGTGAACAAGCACAGCGCTTTAATCTCAATACCCAAGAGGTTGCCGAGCAAATTGCGGTTGCGCTGCGTGGCCGCAACTTACGCTCATTTCGCCACCACCCCACTGGAGATGTGCGAATTCGTATGACCTACCCTGAGTTAGTCGCTTTGTCACTCGCTGAGTTGGAAAACTTAGTCATCGCTCGCGACCAAGAAGCGTTAATCACCTTGCGCCAAGTTGCGGATATTCAGCAGGTTCCGCAATTGGGCACAGTGCGCCGCTTCAATCGCCAAACCGCCATACGTATCAGTGCCAATTTAGACAACATGACGATTGCCGAAGCACGTACCGCCATTCAAGAAGTCATGCAACAAGTGAGCTTACCTGACGGTTATCGCTGGACTCTCGATGGCGGTTTTCGAACCCAACAGCAGCAAAACTCGATTATGATCGTCAACATGCTGCTGGCTGTCGCCTTGGTTTACATGGTGATGGCGGCACTGTTTGAGTCGTTACTCTTACCATCGGCAGTTATTGGTTCATTGTTATTAGCCATTACCGGCGTGTTTTGGGGGCTTTGGCTAACTGGCACAGGTATTGAGCTCATGGCGCTGATTGGCATGCTGATTCTCATGGGAATTGTGGTGAATAACGGCATTGTGTTGGTTGATGCGATTAACCAACAAATCGACGATGGACAAAGCTTAGAAGATGCCATCATCGAAGCTGCATCACGACGGGTACGGCCCATCCTGATGACGGTTGCGACCACCATTCTCGGTATGTTGCCGCTCGCACTCGGCAACACGCAAATTGGTGGTGACGGCCCTCCCTATACACCCATGGCAATTACCATTATTGCGGGGCTATTATTCAGCACCCTAACGAGTTTGTACTTTGTGCCACATTCGTATAGCCGACTGCTTGCATGGCGTGCGTATTGGGCAAACGTTTGGCATACTAGCGGCGCGTTTACTTGGCGTCGGGAGCGGAAATGCCAACACTCATAATTATCACGTTACTTTGGGCTTTTAGTTTTTCTTTAATCGGTGAGTTCCTTGCCCGCGATGTAGACGCCTACATCGCGGTCTTTATTCGCATGATTCTAGCCTTAATTCTATTATTACCCTTTCTTAAAATCGGCCATTTGAGCCGCTCTCGACGGCTACAGCTCATGGCCATCGGTGGCATTCAAATTGGCGTCATGTATTTATTGCTCTACCACGCTTTTTTATACATTAGTGTCGCTGAAGTTTTACTTTTTACTATTTTCACGCCGC
>JAMCWV010000111.1:921-6377 GCA_023481025.1 Gammaproteobacteria bacterium | reverse complement strand
CAACTGTCGTGCCGGTCGTCGCCATTTATGCCGCAACACCACTGGTGTTGGCGTCAACCGTCCCGGCGCATTCGCCGAGTATTTGGTAATTCCCGCGGACAACGCGTTCAAATTGCCGGACAATATTTCCGATGACATGGCCGCTATTTTCGACCCGTTTGGTAATGCGGTGCATACCGCGCTGTCCTTTGACTTAGTCGGTGAAGACGTGTTGATCACCGGCGCAGGCCCGATTGGAATCATGGCTGCGGCAGTCGCGCGTCACGCGGGTGCTCGCCACGTGGTCATTACTGACATTAACGATTACCGTCTTGAGTTGGCAACCAAAATGGGTGCCACGCGCGCAGTCAATACCATGACGACTAAATTGGAAGACGTGATGAAAGAGCTCGGCATGACCGAGGGCTTCGACGTTGGACTGGAGATGTCGGGCGTACCCGTTGCGTTTAACCAAATGCTCAAAACCATGAACCATGGCGGTAAAGTTTCGCTACTTGGGATCCCACCGGGCGACATGGCGATTGATTGGAACCAAGTCATTTTCAAAGGGCTCGTGATCAAAGGCATCTATGGTCGCGAAATGTTTGAAACTTGGTACAAAATGGCGGCACTCCTGCAGTCTGGCCTCGACTTATCGCCAATGATCACGCATCATTTCCATGTTGATGATTTCCAACAGGGCTTCGATACCATGTTGTCAGGAAAATCTGGCAAAGTTATTTTAAGCTGGGACTAACGTAACAAGAGGTTGAATACATGGGTGTTTTTCAGCGTATTTCCGCAGCCGACGCACAGGCGATGATGGCCAAAGGCAAAGTACAGGTCGCTGATCTCCGTGATCCAACCTCGTTTAGCCAACTGCACATCCCGGGTTCGGTCCGGTTAAGTAATGAAAACCTGCAGAACTTTATGCTGGAAGGTGATTTCGATGCGCCGTTGCTCGTTGTCTGCTACCACGGCGTCAGTAGTCAAAGCGCCGGGCAGTATTTAGCTGAGCAAGGCTTTGAGAATGTTTACAGCCTTGACGGTGGAATGACCGCATGGGCTACCAGTTTCCCCGAACAGGTGGCTCGTGATTAAGCTTTTGAGCAGTGCTAACAGTCAGGAAGTGTTAGCATTGCAAAATGCGCTTCGGCGTGCCGGTATGCCGGTGACGGTAACTGAACGCGGCAGTACACTCGAGCTTTGGCTAGTGCAATCGAGTTATGAAGCAGCCGCTCGCGAGTTTATTCGCGAATACAAAGCAAACCCGCCCGCTGAACAGCCAAATCAAGCACCCGTGGCCAATCTCGGCGCTGCCGCAATGTGGCAATTGCTTGCTCGCCAAGCGGGTGTTTTTACTTTTTTCATTTTTGCAATTGTCGCCTTAGTTGCTGTCGCGCAATGGTTCATTGCCCCCGACCTGACCTTGAGTTATCTCATTTTTTCCCCTTATGGCGGTCAGGTTCTTGAGGTTTCACAGCCATGGCGCTGGGTCACCCCGATCTTTTTGCACTTTTCGGCCACTCACCTTATCTTCAACTTATTTTGGTGGTGGTACCTCGGTGGTCGTTTAGAGCTGACCTACGGTAGTGCGACGCTCGTGTTAGTCACTATCGTCACCGCGGTTGCTTCAAACTACGCACAGTGGTATATGTCAGGGCCCTTATTCGGCGGTCTATCCGGCGTGGTCTATGGTCTACTCGGTTTTGCTATGGTCGTGGCTTGGAAGCGCCCTTGGCATCCACTGGCGTTACCACCCGCACTACTCATCTTTATGATCGGCTGGCTTTTACTCGGTTATACCGACTTGCTCTGGGTGAATATGGCAAACGAAGCGCATAGTGTCGGACTGCTTAGCGGTATCGCCTTAGGTATTTTGTTGCGTAATAAACGCCCCGCACTACGACGTTAATAGGACCGTATCACCATGGAATTCCCGCTGGGCACACAAGCGCAATGGCTAAATCCTGAGCTTGTCCACCTCTCATCCGATTTACGCGACTGGTTAACCGATGCCGGCTCATTGACCGCAAAACTAAAGGCGCTACATGCTAATTTTCATGTCCATGTTCTCTGTCAACGACAGGGTTTTGCCGATGATCATGAATATCGGCAATTGGGGCTCAACAAGCAGCCCGTAACCGTGCGCGAAGTGCTGCTTTACTGCAACGGCCAACCTTGGGTTTTCGCTCGCAGCATTCTGCCGCACGAACAGCTTGAGCAAAGTGCCGAAATTACTCGTCTCGGCAACAATCCTTTGGGGGAGCACTTGTTCCAACGCCAAGACATTACGCCGGGTCAAATTGAGGTTGCATCTTTTGCGCCCAGCTCGAATATTGGCGCGCTAAACCAAACACTGCATGGAAAGCAGCTGACGTTGTGGGGACGTCGACGTTGTTTTCATTTACCCGAAACATCCATTTTAGTGGCCGAAGTATTCCTTTCGCCAACGCCCTGCTATGCTTATAACCCAACAATGGGAGGTGATGCATGAGTCGTTATGATGCCTATCGCGCGTTAATGCGCATGGATAAGCCAATTGGTACCTGGTTACTGTTATGGCCCACCTTTTGGGCGTTACTTATCGCTGGGTCTGGCGACCCGTCGGTTCGCTTAGTTGCAGTTTTTGCCGCAGGCGTATTCCTCATGCGTTCAGCAGGCTGTGTCATTAATGATTTTGCTGACCGCAAACTTGACGGTCATGTGAGCCGAACGCTCGACCGCCCACTCGCAACCGGAGCAGTGACTGCGGCAGAAGCATTGGTGCTCTTCTTTGTTTTGGTTTCGTTGGCCTTTATCCTCGTATTAACACTCAACACTCTGACCATTTTACTTAGCTTCGTGGCTGTTGCGCTGGCAATTATTTACCCGTTTGCTAAACGTTTTACCCACTTACCACAAGTTTTTCTCGGTGCAGCATTTAGTATGGCTATTCCAATGGCGTTTGCTGCTCAAGCATGGAGTTTGCCGCTCGTGTGTTGGCTGCTGTTTGCCGCTAATTTAGCCTGGACGGTTGCCTATGACACTGAGTACGCCATGGTGGATCGTGAAGATGACCTGCGGGTGGGAATTAAATCAACCGCCATCTTATTCGGTAAATATGACGTCGCGCTTATTGGCTTGTTACAGTTAGCAACCCTTGGCTTGCTCGCCTTAGTCGGCTGGCTGATTAACGGTGCCTTGGTCTATTGGTTGGCACTTTTAGCGGCCGCCGGACTTTTTGGCTGGCAACTATTCATGATTCGTCATCGTCAAACTGACGCTTCATTTCGTGCATTTCGCCAGAACCATTATGTCGGCATGATCATTACCATTGGCATTGCTTTGCATTACTGGTTACCGGCACCGCTCGGTCTGGCTTAAGTCAGCACAAAATTGAAAAAGGAGAGCCTACGCTCTCCTTTTTTATGTCAGCAGTCGTTTAACTTTCGCTAAGCAGATGCTGAACAGACTGCCGAATAGTTTGTTGCACTTGGCTGCCCAAGAGTTCATCGACTTCGTCACTGAGCGCACCAGTCGCTTGCTGTGCCGTATAAGTCCCCTCATCGGTGACTTGAATATAATTTTGCTCTTTCAACACACCGACCAAAATCGAAAAGATGCGCTTGTCATAAAACTCCGGAGCGTCGATACCATGGCGCGCACCGATGCGTGACGCGACCTTTTCGCTATATTGCTCGAGATCTGCACGCGAAAGATTTTGTGCCTGTTGTAATAGCTCCAATACTATCGCATAGCGTACAAGCGTTTCTTCCGCCGCATTTGACAGTAAGGTCAACTGTACGTAGCCCGGCTCGCTGCGTGCAACAAGTTGATACCCGCTGGTCGTCACCTCGATCCAGCCCTGACGGACAAATTCTTCACACAGCGCTTCAACCCACAAGGAAATGTCGCGCTGTTCCCGATTCAAGAACAATTCCGCTTCGAGCATGGGATATAGACGGGTGACGAAGTCACATGCTTGCTGCAAATTAAACACTCGGTCACGACGCACAAAACGCGCCAACATGGCAGGAACAATAAACAAATGCAGAATATTGTTGCGATAATACGTTAATGTCACCGCTTGCACTTGATCAACACTCACCACAGTTCCTGCTGGAGTTTCAGTAATCGCGAGCTTGTCCATTTTCACTAAGTGATCCCACATGGCTTCAGCCGGCCAGTCAGGCACTTGAATATCACGGCTATACGGCACTTCGCGCTGCAGCGCCAAATAGGACTGAATCTGCGCCAAGAGTTCTTCGCGATTCAGGGTATGACGTTCGGCACTGAGTAGAGCCAATGCCGTTAAGTTTATGCTATTTAAAGCAGCTCCATCATTCACTCGGCGCATTAAGACATCGGCTAAGGTATTGACAACTGGTGTCATCCAGCGTGGCTTAGCCGGCTCTTCTGCACCAACTGGTGTCATCCAGCGTGGCTTAGCCGGCTCTTCTGCACCACTGGTAACCGAATCACGCCAGTCGGACTGCGCTCTGTCGAGGTAGTCTGACAAACGCAAAGGTTCACCGAAAGTGACATAACCGTGACCAAAATTCCGTAATTTACGCAACATACTGAACACTTGGAAAACGGATTCTTTCTTCTTCGCTTGTCCTTTCAGTTCACCGTGGTAACTGCTCACTTCCATCACGTGTTCGTAGCCTAAATAAACCGGAACAAAGGTGACGGGACGCGTCACACCGCGAAGTTGACTCTGTAGGGTCATCGCCAACATACCGGTTTTCGGCGGCAACAAACGCCCTGTACGACTGCGGCCACCCTCCATGAAATATTCAACCGCGTAGCCCTTTTGGAATAAGCGCGTGAGGTATTCACGGAAAACCGTTGAATACAATTTATTACCACGGAAGCTTCGGCGTAAAAAGAACGCGCCCCCCCGACGAAAAAACGTGCCAATCGGGAAGAAGTTAAGGTTTACACCGGCAGCAATATGCGGTGGCACTAACCCTTCTTTATAAATGACGAAACTCAGCAACAAATAGTCCATGTGACTGCGATGGCAGGGAACATAAACAATTTCATGACCATCTTGAGCTAACTTCCGAATGCGCTCGCTATTTTGTACCGTAATACCGTTATAGATCTTAGTCCACAGCCAAGTAAACAAATGATCGGCAAAGCGCACGAGGCCTTCTCGGTAATCCGCAGCGATTTCCTGCAAGTAAGCTTTTGCCCGTTTCTCGGCTTGCTCAGCGCTGATCTTTTTCGTCCGCGCTTCGTCTTTAATCGCTGCGCGAATTGCTGCATTGGCAAGTAAATCACGAATCATTTCTTCGCGACTTAATAGTTTCGGTCCAGCAACTGCATAACGTAAACGTGCGAAATGTGTGCGCGCGACGCGAGTAAGTTTGTGCGCCAGTGCTTCATCGCTCGCATGGCTGTCGGCCATGGTCCGTAAACTTACTGGTTGTGACACACGAGCAAGAATATTACGGCCACTAAACATCACCAGCCAAAACTTGCGAAAT
>JAMCWV010000111.1:0-904 GCA_023481025.1 Gammaproteobacteria bacterium | reverse complement strand
CATAGTGCGCCCTTCGTTATGTTCACGACCGGGCTCACGCCCCCAAAACAAAGCAATTGGGTGCATGTGCACATTATAAATAGGCTGTTGATGGTGCAGTTGCATCAACTCTACAAACGCTTCTTGTGGTGTTTGCGTTAAACGCCGTTTTGGGTCTTCAAGATAGAGCACACGATCAAACGTCTTACCATTGATGATTAGTGGTTCAGTTGGATCAGGAAGACCAAGTTCTAGTGCTGTATTACGAGCAACCACCAAGTCTGTCGCCGAGGGTGCTTTCATCACATAGACGACATGGTCGGGTGCTGATGGCTGATGATCGTGGGGATCGGCGATGGCCTTAAAACGAGTTAACCAAGAGACTGGCCAGCGCAAAACTTTATAAAGCAACGACGTCGATTTCATATCCAAGAGGCCTGTTGTTTACTGAGAGTCAATTATGGTGCTTAGAATACCACTTTTCTGATTTCGTTGCGCTGTTAACAAAATTTAAGCAAAAAAAGTTGCAACTGGTTAAATACTGTATATACTCACAGCATACTGTATGAATAAACAGGTGATTCCATGCGACCATTGACGCCACGACAACAGCAAATTCTAGACCTCGTTCGCGATACCATTGAAGCGACCGGCATGCCGCCAACGCGCGCAGAAATTGCGGAACGCCTTGGTTTTCGTTCATCGAACGCTGCAGAAGAGCACCTGCGCGCGTTGGCGAAAAAGGGCGTCATTCAAATGATTCCTGGCATGTCACGCGGAATTCGAGTGTTGCAAGACGAACCGGAAAAACTCGCTGAAGGCTTACCTTTAATTGGTCAAGTTGCCGCTGGTGAGCCAATTCTGGCGCAACAACATATCGAAAGTCACTATCAAGTCGATCAGTCCATGTTTCATCCGCACGCAG
>JAMCWV010000037.1 GCA_023481025.1 Gammaproteobacteria bacterium | reverse complement strand
ACGCAATATCAACGCGTGGCTAAGGTGAGTAAAGCCACCGCCACACGACATTTAAGCGACTTGCTTGCACAAGGCGTGCTGGAAAAGCTTCCTGGCGGCGGGCGAAGCACGCGTTATCGAGTTCAGATTCATTAAGCAGCACTGCAGGTTATTCACAGTAACACGCTTATTGGAATGGCATAAAATCCATTTCCGAAGGGCAAAATTGCATCTCCGTCATAAAAAAGCACACCCATTGCAAAATTTTCAGGACAAGAATGCTGCAATTTGCGTAGGCCCTTAAAGTCACTTTCGAGTACCGTGCTGGCCGACTTCACTTCAAAACCATAGATCGAGCGTCCACGCTCAATAACAATATCAACTTCAACCTTATCTTTGTTTCGGAAATGGTAAAACTTCAAAGGCTCATGATAAGCATCAGCATGCTTTCTAAGCTCCTGTAACGTGAACGTTTCGAGCATTTGTCCCCAAATGGTTCGGTCTTGATAGAGTGTCTCCGCATCTACCCCCAGAAGTGAACACGCAAGGCCTGTGTCGAGGAAGTGTAACTTGGGTGTTTTAACAGCACGACTTAATCGATTAGTATGCCGTAATATGCCTTGCTCAATAATAAACAGTTGCTCTAACAATCCAAGATAATGATTTATCGTGGGTCGCGATAACGCAAAAGGAGCCGCGAGCTCGGAAGCATTAAAAAGCCGTGCGGATTGGCTGGCAGCTACTTCTAGCAATCTCGGTAGCACACTCAAGTTCTGAATAGCTGCAATATCCTGTACGTCACGCTGAATAATAGTGTTGACATAATCTCGATACCAAACCGCGCGCCGTTTCGAATTGTTTCTGAGAATTGCGGGTGGATAGCCACCGGCGGTCACTACACGACTTAACTCTGCACCTAAGCGCCACAATCTATGTTGATTGAAAGAGGCTCGCGGCTTTTCCTCAAAAAGCTCATCGAAAAATGTCGTTGCGGAACGATTAGCGATTTCCGCTTGTGCTAAGGGCCGTAAGTGAATAATTTCCATGCGCCCAGCAAGAGAATCAGAAAGTGTAGGCAATAGAAGAATATTGGCTGACCCAGTCAAAATAAAGCGCCCAGCTGTCCGGTTTGAGTCAACAACGGCTTTTATCGCAGTAAAAACCTTTGGAACACGTTGAACTTCGTCAAGAATACACAAACTGGGTAGGTCACGAACAAAGCCAACGGGGTCTGACTGCGCCGCGTTTAGCTGGTTTGCATCGTCAAAGCTAATATAGTGATATCCGAGTGGCTCACCGATCCGCTTCGCCAATGTTGTCTTTCCGCTCTGGCGAGAACCATGAATCAATACAACTGGCGAGTCATTAAGCGCCTCTTGGATGGCCTGTTCAGCAAAACGTGAATAGTAGTCCGTCATAGCGAGTCATCGTAGTTGAATTTTAGTATCGACTAATTGCAACTTTTGACTCGTCCAATTGAAAGTTTTATTCCGTCTAACTGAAAATATCTCTCCGTTTAAATGAAAGTGAATTCTAGGCAAGGAACTACCTACGATTTGCTGGCGGAGTTTGCGGTTTTGTTACCACGGGTTCAAGCGGCGCTAAAGCCGGTTCTCGGCAAAGACCTGCCCGCGAAACAAATTCAAGCAAGGCGTGAACACCGATTGCATTAATGCAAGTTGCAGCATCCTTTGAACTGCTTACCCAATGAACAGTGGTCCGCATGAAATGAGAAAGTATGAGATTATCACGGTGATTATACCCTGCATGACAAAACGGTAGATTGTCGCACCGCGTTCAGTTGTGATACTGCCTTTTGCTTTCTCTTGCTCAAGGCCTTTTTCAGTTTCGCGAACGATAGTAAGAACTGTATAAACCCCTATCAGTGCCCACACTAAACTCTCTGTGCCGGCCCAGATAAAAAGAAAGGCAAGTGTTAAGTATAAAGCTGCGCTCATGGCCTATACTCCCGCGTTTCTGCTTATAATTTGTTCATTAAGCCAGCAGCGTGCGTCAGCATGCGTCGCATTTAAATGTATTTAAGCTTCAACTCCACTTACAAGCCTTTTTGGTGATTCAGGGCTAAACCTCAAACACAAAGGTTTGAGCCAACATGGGTTGCAGTTCCACGTTGCGCGGCGCCTCTTCTTCCGGGTTAAAGCGCCAAGGGTCGGCTTTCAAAAAGCCCCAATATTGCAGGAAGCGTTCGATAAAACGAATCTCAATGATACGGCTAAATGTGCGTTCAACGGTGGTGTATTGTGATTGCGGAATTTGAGCCAAAATGTCTGGAAACGCAGTGGAGGTCTCGACGGCTAGTTGGTTGAGGGAGCGGTGTTTTTGGATACGCCAAAGCATAAACACCCAAAATAGGCGTATGTCGATGTGTTCTCCGTAGCTGTCAAAGTACGCCCAGTTGTAACGACTGACGGCAACCTCCAGCATGGGCATAAAGAATGCGCCTAGCCCGTGTTTTAAGAATTGCTTTTGTGCGTCTTTTTTCACATGGAAGTAGCCACCACGGCGGTAAATAATACCGGCGACTTCTGCCAAAATGCGGGTGTAATGCAAGGCGTTGAATTTGTCTTCGTTCGCACCTGCGAATTCACTGATACTAATATGCGTAGGGTAGTCGGAGGTGGGCAATTCTGGCCAAAGCTCGGTGGCTTGTTTCACAATAAAGGTCGGTAAATTCCCTTTCGACGTCGCTTTAAATTTACCGTCATTTTCCATGGCTGCGTTAATCATCAGTTCCAAGTAACGCATTACGGGACTGGTGCTGAAGTCTGTGGGGGTGTTTATTTTTATGCCCTGCAGCGCATTGAACGGCGCATAAAGCCAATTCTGCATCAGATTGGGTGAAATGCCACAGAAGTCGTCGATGGGCTTACTATTCCGGTCATTCATCATGCGCTCGGCTACTAAATTAAGCTCATCGATGGACAAATTCGGATTCATCGCGAGGGTTTGCTCGAGCGCCTCAATAATTTCATTGGTTTGTTTACCAACGCTATTCATGCAGCATTTTTTAAATTTTTTGCCACTGCCACAAGAGCATGGGTCGTTCCTACCGAGCTGAGCCATAAACGCCTTTTTATCATGAGTTTCAAGCTAGTATTCTAACAAATAAAGGGAAAGGTTGAGAACTACGACACCGGCTGTCGCCCCAGAACCTGGAGTTAAGTGCCAAGCATCGGATTTACATCCATACTTTTATGAAGAATACGGATGATTTTAATTTGTTGGCTGCCGATTTGTCGATAAAAGATCACGTGGCTACCTTGGGGGAATTTACGGTATCCATTTCTGATTTCATCACATGTTTTACCGATGTCGGGGTTTTCAGCTAAAAGCCAAAATGAATCATCGAATTGTTTCAAATAAATATTTCGCTGCTCTTTACCCCAGCGACGCTGAGTAAATAATGCGATATCACGTAAATCGGTTTTAGCAGCAATAGTGAGATTAAATGGCTTCATCTGGAGTTGTCATTATCGAGTTCATCGATAAAGTTATCGAGGTCGTACTCGGCGTCACCGCTCTGTTCGCCTTCGGCAAGTAGTTGACGGAGTGAGTTGAGTTTGGCTTCGTGGTTTTCAAGTAAGCGTAGCGCTGAGCGAATCACTTCACTCGCGGAGCCATAGCGCCCACTTAGGATTTGGCTTGTAATAAATTTCTCAAAGTGTTCTCCGAGAGTGATGCTTGTGTTCTTTGCCATGTGCAGTTCTCCTCATACCAATATATACCTAATTGTGGTATAAGATTGACTTGCGAGCAAGGACATGACAAACACGTTTTATCGCTAGCTCGCCTCTCATTAAGCTCAAAGTCCGACGCCTTGCATGAAGGTGTGTGCCAACAGACCCGTCTTAATGTAACACCACATTGCCACAACAACGCAGTCGGTCTACACTAATGACAATAAAAGTTACCATTAGTGTGAACCAGCTGAGATGAAGCAACTCGATGCCATTCGAAAATTATCTGATTTCGACAAACAAGGCCGTTACGTTTATGCGTTGTCGGATCTCAGAAAAATTTTTCATGAAGACAGTGAAGCAACTTTGCGCGCTGGTATTAAACGGCTAATTAAAGACGGCATTTTGGTGCGGGCGAGTAATGGTGTTTTTGTCTATATGCCGGCACGTTCAAAGGGTAGTAGCACGCTAGAACTGGTGGCGCGTGCTATTCGACGCGGTGAATACAACTATGTCAGCCTTGAGTCTGCGTTGTCAGAATACGGGGCTATTTCACAAATTCCAATTGATCGGTTAACGGTAATGACCACCGGCCGTTCAGGTGAATTTAAAACGCCCTTTGGCACTATCGAATTTACCCATACCAAGCGCAACGTCATCGATATTTTGGATAATTCCGTTGACGTTGGTCGTCCGCTTCGGCTCGCCACGCGGGCTGCCGCCTATCGTGACTTAAAACAGGTCGGCCGCAATCTGCATTTAGTTGATACTGAGGTATTAAATGACCATGGATAAGCAAAACTTTTTACAGCTTGTTGAGCGTGCCATGGCCGACCAACATGTGAGCCATATGCGGGCCGTAGTTGAGAAAGAACTGCTGCATTACGATATTCTTTATGCACTTGAACAGGCAGGGCTGCTTGACTCTCTCGTTTTTCAAGGTGGCACGTCGCTACGCTTATGTTATGGCAGAAACCGTTTCAGTGAAGATCTAGACTTCGCTGGTGGCTATGACTTTAGTTCGTCGCAACTCGCTGAGATGAAGGCCTGTATTGAAACTTACATTGGTAATCGCTACGGCCTTGAAGTAACAGTGAAAGAACCTAACGAGCTGAAGGCCGAACCCACCTACGCCGAGTTGCGAATTGAAAAGTGGCAGATTGCGGTCGTAACTGCACCCGAAAACAGAAGCTTACCAAAACAACGCATTAAACTTGAAATTGCGAATGTGCCGGCATATACCAAGCAACCCTTAGCGCTGCAGGCAAACTATCAGTTTTTACCAAGTGGCTATAGCGATTTACTTGTTATGACTGAGTCGCTAGACGAAATTATGGCAGACAAGATAGTGTCCTTAGCGGCTACCAAAAAATATACGCGAAATCGGGACATTTGGGATTTGCCATGGTTACTTCAACAAGGCGCCAAGTTAAATACTGACTTGGTGCAGCGGAAGCTAGTTGACTATAAACTAAATGACTACGAAGCGATGTTGAACGATCTTATTCAACGCCTACCGCAGCTGGTTCAAAGTGATAACTTCGTGAATGAAATGCAACGCTTTTTACCAACCGACGTTTATGACCGTACGTTGGGTAAAAGCAAATTTCAGGCGTATTTAAGCAATACACTTGTGAAGCTGTTTACCGAAGTTCATCGCGCACTGTTCAATAATGGTGTGGAAAACGAATTTCGGATGTAGCTTAAAGTATTACGCCACTCTGTACCCCCCCCCCGAAAAGTCGGAGCAGTCACCGATCTTTAAGCCGGCAGAGTGCGTCAGCATGCGTCTTTCAAAAAGCGCCGAATAGAAACTATCCGGCGCTTCATCTCAGCCTACAAAAATATTAAAACACGTACAAAAACCCAATCCCTACTTCTGCTTCAAAGTTGCTGCGGGCAATCGGACTGTTGCGCACGTCGCTGCTGTAGTATTCATACAAGACTTCGCCGAAAATCTGCCAGTTACGGTTAACGATATGACGATAGCTGTAGTCGAGACCGACTGAACGGAAACCGCCGCTCATGCGCGTCTCACGTAAGCCTGAAGCTGCTGCTTGCTGCGCGGTAATGCCGAAGTCTTTATTGGCGAACTCGCTATCATGAAAAACCGCAACGAGGTTAATCTCTGAACCAGAACCGTCGTTGCTTTGGCCAAAACGACGGCCCACACCGAAAAGACCCAAATTGCCGTTTTCGCTCGCCACCACACGGCCCACTAACCAATTACGCCAGTCTGCGTCGAATGCACGGCGTGCTTCGAAAACGAACTCAAGGCCTTCTTCACCGTCCCCGAGGCCGTCCAAATAACCTTTGTCAGAGTCGCCTTCTTTACGACCTTCATCAAAACCAATCAGTGCTTGGAGTAACCAGGTGTCATTGCGTAAACCGCGCCAACCCAGTGCTTCGCCGGCAAAGAAGAAAATGTCATTGCCGCGGCGCCATTGCACCGCACCGGCCGGGTCAACTTCAAAACCGAACTCGTCTGAGCCTTCGTACGCGGTTTCATACTCAATGCCAAGGCCGAGACCAAATGCCCAACCATCCTGACCTCGGGTGAAGTCATCGAGCGATGGTAATGGCACCAGCGCAGTTCGTTGTTCTTGTGCGGTTGCGGGTTGTAAAAGCAAACTTGGAACCAACAATAATGCGAGTAAACCAGTGAATTTTTTCATAGCGATGATCCTCCTGCAAATTAAGACAAACACAAAAGGGTGTGTTGTTGCGTCGATTTACGTTTCACAAAGGGTTTAAGATCTGCATTTACATTTTTTTATTTGCTCATTGAACCTCGCTTAATTCTCCTGCGGGA
>JAMCWV010000238.1 GCA_023481025.1 Gammaproteobacteria bacterium | reverse complement strand
ACCCTATCCAAAACGATTTAACTGAGCATGTTTGTGAAGCGCCGATTCTCGAACAGCGCCAAGTCACCGACTCCGGTGGCCATAAGGAAATGCGCTATGTGATTCGAACGCGAGTGATCATTGGCAACGGTGATAGTCACCAAGAATTTTCTGCTGAATTTACACTCACAAATCGTGATACAATGAAATTTCGCATGTTATTGGGTCGGCAAGCACTCAACGGGCGTTATTTAGTTAATCCGCAAGCTTCTTATTTACAAGGAATTCCAGCATGAGAATCGCAATTCTCTCACGCAACAAACACCTCTATTCCACTCGTCGCCTCATTGAAGCAGGCGAAGCGCGCGGCCATGAAATGCATGTCCTTGACCCGTTGCGGTGTTACATGAACATTAACGCCAAAGAGCCAGAAATTCACATGCGTGGCAAAGAGTTACCGCAATTCGATGCGGTCATCCCGCGGATCGGTGCGTCGGTTACGTTTTATGGCACAGCCGTTGTGCGCCAGTTTGAAATGATGGGTACCTATCCATTGAACGAGTCTGTCGCCATTAGTCGCAGCCGCGACAAGCTGCGCTCACTCCAGCTTCTCTCGCGCAAAGGGATTGGTTTGCCAGTGACTGGCTTTGCCAGTAAACCATCGGACATCCCCGATTTGATCGACATGGTCGGCGGCGCACCGTTAGTCATTAAATTACTCGAAGGCACCCAAGGGATTGGTGTCGTTCTCGCCGAAACACGCAAAGCGGCCGAGAGTGTGATCGAAGCGTTCATGGGCCTAAACGCTCACTTTATGGTGCAAGAATATATTAAAGAAGCCGGTGGTGCTGACTTACGCTGCTTCGTGATTGGCGACAAAGTGATCGCCGCCATGAAGCGCCAAGCCAAGCCCGGCGAGTTCCGCTCGAACTTACACCGTGGTGGCAGCGCAACCTTAGTTAAACTCAGCCCTGCTGAGCGCGCAACTGCCGTGAAAGCAGCCAAGACCATGGGCTTAAACGTCGCCGGTGTTGACTTGCTGCGCTCAAATCATGGTCCCCTTGTGATGGAAGTGAACTCATCACCGGGCTTAGAAGGCATTGAAAGCGCAACCGAAAAAGATGTGGCGACGCAAATCATTACCTTCATTGAAAAGAACGCAAAACAGCATAAAACACGGACCAAAGGGCGCGGATAACTCCCTTTTTGTCGTTGCAGTAGAGGAATCATGCTATGGCGCGTAAACGCAGCCAACCCTTCCAACTTGGAGAAGTTAGCGTTGCTCCAGGAACCCAAGAGCGGGTGCTTTTGCCCGCAGCGCGACTGTATTCAGACACGCCACTCGACCTTCATGTTGAGGTATTGCACGGCGTCAAACCGGGGCCGGTTCTTTTAGTCTGTGCTGCGATTCATGGCGACGAACTGAACGGCATCGAAATTTGCCGACGCTTAATTCAGTTGATTGATCCAAATGAACTCGCGGGCACTCTCCTAATTGTGCCGGTCGTCAATATGTTCGGCTTTATTCAGCAAACCCGTTATTTACCAGACCGTCGTGACTTAAACCGCTGCTTCCCTGGGTCTGAGCGTGGTGCGCTGGGCAGTCGTTTAGCATATTTGTTCAGAACTCAATTAGTCGAGCGGGCGACGCATATCATCGACCTGCACACTGGAGCAATTCACCGTAGCAACCTGCCACAGATTCGTGTGAATTTTGACAATTCCGAAGCAACCGATATGGCTGAAGCCTTTAACTGTCCGGTTATCATGAACTCGAAAGATCGTGACGGGTCGCTGCGGTCAACTGCGAGTGAACTTGGCATTCCACTCATTCTCTACGAAGCAGGCGAAGCGCTTCGCTTTGATTATTCATCCATTAAAGCTGGTGTGAATGGCGTCACCAATGTCATGAAAATGCTGAAAATGATGAAAGGTCGGCGGACCCGAAAGAAAGTCACACCGGTCTTTTCCCAGCGTTCGGTTTGGATGCGCAGCGAAGGCGACGGTTTAGTGATTCTCAAAGTTGAGCTAGGTCAGCAGGTCAATCGCGGTCAGCTGTTAGCCCACATTGCGCCGCCCCATGGTGGCGAGCATACGTCAGTTTTTGCATCCGTCAGTGGTATCGTGATCGGTATTAGTAATATTCCGGTCAGTAACGAAGGCGAAGCGCTGTTTCATATTGCCTGCTTCGATGCGGACGACATGCCTTACGCAACAGAGATGGTTGAGACATTTGTCGAAGCCTACCCTGACCGACCGAGTTAACCGCCACTTATGTCATTCCCTGCTCATACCCAATTATTAATGCGGCAACTGGACTGGTTGCCGCAGTCACGGTTGCTTCTCGTCAATCCGCCGGCTGACCAAAGTCGCAGTTTAAAAAACGAAGGCTTTAGCGTCTTTAGCTGGCACTTGTACGCGAATAGCGCTTGGCAGCAACAAATCGGTGAACAACTCACGCCGTTTTTAGACCAATGCCCAGAAGTCGATGGTGTCATTATCAACGTCACCAAAGAAAAACAGTTAACTCTCATGATGATGGCGAACTTGGCCGCGCTGCTGCCGGTTAACACGCCAGTTTTGTTAGTGGGTCACAAAGACAGTGGTATTCAATCCTATGGCAAATTGCAGTTTTCTGGCTATAGTGCCACTGAAAAATTAGCCAGTGGTAATCATTGCCAACTCATGCGCTGTGCTTTAACCACGCCGCAGCCATTTTCTGCGGACACCTTTCTAAGCGCTTACCCGCTTGCAGACGAATACGGCGCCATTCAAGTATTTAATTATCCCGGTGTGTTTAGCCATAACCGGCTCGACGGTGGTAGCGCGTTGCTATTAAATGCGCTCATGCAACAACCACAGAAGCATTTTAGTGGTCGCGTACTCGATTTCGCCTGTGGTTCAGGGGTTATTGCTGCAGCTTTGCACCAATACAGTCAACCGACTCACCTCACCGGTATCGATGTCAACACCTTGGCGCTCGCGGCAGCTGCGAAGACCTGGCAACAACTCAATGTCGAGCACGAATTAATTGCCAGCGACGGTCTCAGCGTGCTTTCAAAACGCACACCAACGCCGCAGTTCGACTGTATTGTAACGAACCCGCCCTTTCACACGGGTAAACAGACCGACTACCAAATCACCCAAGACTTTATTCGTGACTGCCGGCAATATCTGCGCCCCGGAGGGCACTTGTACTTGGTTGCCAATAGCTTCTTACCCTATCGAGAGGTTTTGCAGCAAACCTTCCGACAGGTTAATGTGTTAGTCGACAATCGTAAGTTTACCGTTTGGCATGCCCATTAGTTAAAGAATTAGGGTGGTTAAAGCTTCCTCATGCAGCGTTTAGATAAACAGCAATCGCAAGAATCAGCATCACTCAGCAGTCGACTATTTACCTTAGTCTTCGGCCTAGTGACTCTGATGATGCTACTTTACATTGCGCTGACAACCTTAATCACGTCCAATAACGAACGCATTCGTATTATTCAGCAAGCCGAAGTTGTCGCCCAACAAATCGCGCTTAAAGCGGCAGGTGTTCAACTCGATGACGATGAAGCAGTGGCGCTGTTGCAAGGGCTAGCGGCCTATGATGCGATTCAGCATGCGCACCTTTATGCTTATTCACGCGGCAATTATAACCTTGAAGTTTCAGCAAGCTATAACCAACCAGGGCGTGCTGCTTTACCATCACAAGGGCCGCGCGTTGTTGATATTCAGCCCTACCGGTTTGTCGGCGAGCAACTTGAAGTCGTTCACCCAATTAGAGTCAGCCGCATGAATAACAACACGGCGACGGTCGGTTATGTCTATTTGCGAGTGTCCCTCGAAGGTGTCACGGAAACCTATCAGCGGCACTTACTGATTAGCTTTGGTGGCTTTATTCTGTTGCTCGTGACTCTGGTTGTCGCTTTAAAGCTATTTCTATCGTATGTGCAACAAAACACACAACGTTTTAGCCGTTTGCTCAGCCAAGCGATTCTGGACGACCAGGTCGACATTCACAAAAATCAGCCGATTGCCGACGAGTTCTATGAATTGCGTCTGCAAATTCGTCGATTACTGGAGAAGTTTCGCCACGAAAAGCGCTATGCCTCCCATAGCGCGAATCAGGCTCGAGACGCTTACGAAAAACTTGAGACTGAAGCGCAAGAGCGAACCAACAATTTGCGTGAGGTTAACTGTAAGCTCACGGAAGCGCTGACCCAATTGCATGCCTACCAGCGTCGTCGAATCGAGCAAGATAAACTTGCATCACTCGGCGACTTGGTCGCAGGTATTGCCCACGAGCTCAACACGCCGCTAGGTGCCACACTAACAGGCATCACCCGCTTACAACATCAGCAAGCAAAACTCATGGCGGCGCACCAGGATAAGAACTTAACTGCGACGCAGTTCCAAGACTACCTCGACACCAGTGATGAAGTGCTCAGCTTGTGCTATCGCAACTTACAACGCAGCACTGAACTTGTTCGTCATTTCCAGCAAATGGCAATGTTTAATCGCACCGATGCGCCTAAACAAATTGCCTTACATGTGTTTTTGCACAATTTGTGCGAACGTTTACACGACGAGCTGAATATTCCAGATTATGTCACACTGACCTGCAATGCTGAGGACAACGCTGTCATCCACATGCGCACCATTATTGTTGAACACATCCTCACAGAGTTACTCGACAATGCATTAGCGCATGCGCCGATTCGTCATGACAGTAACCAGGTCGACCCCTTACATATCGAGCTAACAGCCTCCACCGACGAACATAGCGTCATTCTTGTATTCCAGGACAATGGCAAAGGCATTGAACCGCGCTTGAAAAACAAAGTGTTTGAGCCATTTGTCACATCAAATCGCGCCGAGGGCGACCAAGGTTTGGGCCTGTTCCGTGTTCATAGTTGGGTTGCAAATTTACTGCTCGGTGAGATTTCGTGTGAATCGACCGTTTATGTTGAAGGCGACGAGAGTCAAACTCACGGCACCACCTTTACAATTCGGATTAGCAAAGATCTCGAAAACAGCGAGCAATGATCACAAATTCGCCTGAAAATGTTAAAAAATCAGGAAACTTACTTGCAATCAGTGAGTCAGAGAACATATTCTATTATATTAATTGTTAAAAGTAGCGCGTCTCTTAATGCCAGCTAGCGGAGAAACAAAAACAGCATGGAACCTAAAATGAACGTAAAACTTCTTATCGTGGAAGACGAGGTGGTAACACGACAAACACTCACTCGCCTGTTCCAGCAGGAAGGTTACGAAGTGTTTGATGCTGCAGACGGCCGTCAAATGGAACACATTATGGCGCAACAGCAAATCGACATCATTATTATGGATGTCAATTTGCCAGGCCAAAGTGGCCTTGAGCTCGCAGAGTCTTTGCGCGAACAAAATAATATTGGGTTGGTCTTCTTAACCGGCCGCGACAGCGACGATGATCGCCTGCTTGCGCTTGAGTTAGGTGCTGACGACTACCTCATCAAGCCTTACAATCCGCGGGAATTAACCGTACGTGTGCGTAACTTGGCACGTCGCATTGAGCAAATTAATGAAAGCAAAGAGTCGGAAGTGGAAGGCAGCAAGCAATACCACTTCAACGGTTGGGTGCTCGACTGCGATAGCCGCTGCTTGTACGCACCCGATCGTAAAATGTTCCGCTTACCAAAAAGTGAATATCGTGCCCTTGAATTATTCTTGAATAATCCAGGCAAAATTCATGATCGCGACACCTTAGTGCGGAAAATGCTCGATCGCGAACTGCGTCCGAATGACCGCACCGTCGACGTTGCGATTCGTCGCATTCGCCGTCACTTTGAAGCGCACCCAGACACGCCGAACCTGATCACGACCATTCATGGTGAAGGCTATCGCTTTGTCGGTGACGTCGAAATCAAAGTCGCACAGTAAACCTTGTCCTAAATCTTTTTAAGCCTCGCAAATGCGAGGCTTTTTTATTCCAGCTTGAGGTTGCCGAATTAGTTTGAGCCGTCGAGATGCTGAACTAAGGCAGTGCAATCTTGCTCAAAGTCGCTTTGCCACTTGGCGACAGCAGCTTCGGCCTCAGGCCACTGCCATGGCTCCTTCTCAAGCCAAGCCATCATCTCGCCAACCCGCAACAAACCTAAAGAACGACAGCTCCCTTTAATTTTGTGTGCTTGCGAGCGAGTTTTGCGTTCATCTTGGGCATTAACCGCGGCGTGCAGTTCGGCTAAATAGTCCGGCATCACCTGCTGAAGCATGGCCACGCTATCATTTAGCCCGTCGGCGCCAAGCAGGCTCCGATACTGGTTAATTAAGTCCCAATCAATGACTGAGTTATTTTGTGAGGTCATTCAATCCAAAAGCCTATGCGCTGCGTAAATGGAGGACTACTATAACGCGAATCGCTCAGTGTTGTCCTCATTCCACAAACTGGAATAGCGTATAACGAGAAATTCTGCGGAAGAGGTGAAGTTGTGGCCACTCTTGTTGTATAATTAGCGGTCATGTTTTTGAAAAAAGCAGCAAAGCGGAGAACGATTGCATGCCGACATCAATGC
>JAMCWV010000231.1 GCA_023481025.1 Gammaproteobacteria bacterium | reverse complement strand
GCGTACTTCTTCTCTGACGAAGAAGTGTGTGCACGTACTCGCTAAGCGATTTTTTAGCGTGAAAGCGCTATAATTGAGCATTAGCAAGCTGAATAAAAGCTGTAACAAGCTAAGAAAAAGGGGCGCGAAGCCCCTTTTTTGCCAGAAGTGTAAGAATAAGGTAAGTATGAGGTCGCCAGTATGACAACCGAAACCAAAAAGATTAATTTACTCGACTTAAATCGGCAGGGGATGCGTGATTTCTTTGCTGACTTAGGCGAGAAGCCGTCTCGTGCGGATCAGGTGATGAAGTGGTTGTATCATTACTGCATCGATGATTTCGATGATATGACGAACCTCAACAAAGCATTGCGTGCGAAACTGAAAGAAGTGGCGGAAGTGAAAGCGCCGGTGATTAAAACTCAGCAGCAATCGGCCGATGGTACAATTAAGTTTGCGATGGAGCTTGAAGACGGTCAGGAAGTGGAGTCGGTTTGGATTCCAGAGGATGACCGCGCGACTCTGTGTGTTAGGAAGCAGGTGGGTTGTGCGCTTGAATGTACGTTCTGCTCAACTGGGCAGCAAGGTTTTAACCGCAACTTGACGGTGTCGGAGATTATCGGCCAGGTTTGGCGCGTGAACAAATTGCTCGGGCCATTTGGTGAAACCAATGTGAAAGCGGTCACCAACGTGGTGATGATGGGCATGGGCGAGCCTCTGCTGAACGTGAAGAACGTGGTACCAGCGATGGAATTGATGCTGGAAGATTTTGGTTTCGGCCTGTCAAAACGGCGAGTGACGTTAAGTACTTCGGGTGTCGTACCGGCGCTTGACAAGCTGCGTGACCAAATTGACGTGGCGTTGGCGATTTCTTTGCATGCGCCAACCAATGAATTGCGCGATGAGATCGTGCCGATTAATAAAAAGTACCCAATTGAAGAGTTTTTGGCGTCATCACGCCGATATGTCGAAAACTCAAAAGCGCAGTCGAAGGTCACGGTGGAATACGTGATGTTGGATCACATTAATGATTCAACCGACCAAGCGCACCAGCTGGCGAAGGTCCTGAAGGACACGCCGAGCAAAATTAATTTAATCCCATTTAATCCATTCCCGGGGTCAGATTACGGTCGTTCTAGTAATTCTCGAATTGATCGTTTCTCAAAAGTGTTGATGGATTACGGATATACCGTTATCGTAAGGAAAACTCGAGGTGACGATATTGACGCGGCATGCGGACAGCTTGTCGGCGACGTGGTCGACCGCACCAAACGGTTACTGAAACGACAACAAAAACAAAAATCTGGGGAACCGATTAAGGTTAATATGGTCAGTTAGCTCTGGAGTCTTTCTTTTTGCGACGGAAAGCATTAGCAAACTTTATCTCAGGCAACCATGACTCAATTAAACGACGACACAGAACAACAACAAGAGGATGTAGCCGAATCTGCTCTACCGACTTCTGGTGAGCTTCTGAAAGCTGCACGTGAAGCGGCAGGTATGACGGTACTTCAAGTGGCCGACCGCTTGCGATTGCGCCAACAGCTCATTCATGAGCTTGAGGCCGATAAACTCGACGGTTCAACGAGCACTTATGTCCGTGGCTATCTGCGGGCTTACGCGAAGTTAGTGCAAATTCCTGAAGCGGACATTATGGAAGCGTACAAGCGGACTCGTGGAGCAGAAGAGCCCGAGTTGAGTACGATGCAAAGTTTTTCGCGCAAAACCAGTATTGAAAGCCAAGACAACCGTTTGATGTTGATCACTTGGGTGATTGTGTTGCTCTTAATTGCTTCGGTTGCTGTTTTCGTTTGGCAGCAATTTGTTGAAGACAAAAATGGCAATGGTCAAAGCGCGGTCACGCCGGCACAAACGCAGCAAACTGCCACTATGGTGACGGCGAATCCAGACGCTGAGAGTTATAACAGCGCCGATAGTGAGTGGCGTCAAGACGTCAGTGGTGGTGATTTACGCGGCGAAGTCGACGAAGGCATGGCCGCTTCTTCATTGACGTCTAACGAACAAAACGCTGACGGTGTAAGTGATTCCTCAATGAGCGATTCCTCAGTAAGTGAAGACGTTGCGGTTTCAGCGCCAGAGCGCGAGAACGAAGCAGTTGTGACAACGAATACGACGCCGACCACGTCAGCAACGCAGCAAACTCAGCAGCCTACCACTCGAGAGTCAACGCCACAGTCATCCTCACCAGCAGAGCGCACAGCTGCGACCAACACGGCAGAGAGTTCGCTCGACAGTGTCATTCGTGACAATGAATTAGTTTTAGTTTTTCGTGGTGACAGTTGGGTTCGAATTGAAGATGCCGACGGTGAAGCAATTGCCTTTGGTGTGAAAGTTACCGACCATGTGATGCCACTTAATAGCACCGCACCGTATCAGTTAACGCTTGGAGCTCCGAGTGTTGTTGACGTTTATTTCCAAGGTCAGAAAGTCGATTTAAGTCAGTTCAGCGGCGGCCGGGTAGCCCGCTTCCAGCTTCCGGCAGAGTAATTGGTTCAACCCATTTCCTTTTAGAGCAGTAAAACCATGACCCACCCATCTCCAATCGTTCGTAAAAAAACTCGTCGCATCTACGTCGGCCAAGTTCCTATTGGTGATGGCGCGCCAATTGCGGTGCAGTCAATGACCAATACCCTCACGACCGATGTGGCAGCAACAGTAGCGCAGATTGAGCGGATTGTTGCCGCTGGTGCAGATATCGTGCGGGTGTCGGTACCGACCATGGAAGCGGCTGAAGCCTTTAAACTGATTAAACAGCAAGTGTCAGTTCCGCTCGTTGCTGACATTCATTTTGACTACCGGATTGCGTTGAAAGTGGCCGAGTACGGGGTTGATTGTTTACGCATTAACCCGGGCAACATAGGGCACGAAGACCGCATTCGCGCGGTTGTTGACGCCGCCAAAGACCGCAACATTCCAATTCGCATTGGCGTGAACGCAGGGTCGTTAGAAAAGGACATTCAAGAAAAATACGGCGAGCCAACTGGGGCTGCGTTGGTTGAGTCAGCCATGCGCCACGTGGATATTCTTGACCGTTTTGATTTTCAGAACTTTAAAGTCAGTGTGAAAGCGTCAGACGTTTTCTTAGCGGTTGACGCCTATCGTTTGTTATCCCAGCAAATTGAACAACCGCTGCACTTAGGCATTACTGAAGCGGGTGGCGCGCGTGCCGGCGCGGTGAAGTCAGCGATTGGCCTTGGCATGCTGCTGAGCGAAGGGATTGGTGATACGTTGCGAGTTTCTCTTGCGGCTGACCCGGTTGAAGAAGTGAAGGTTGGTTTCGATATTTTGAAATCACTGCGCATTCGTAGCCGCGGGATTAATTTTATTGCCTGCCCAAGCTGTTCGCGCCAAGAGTTTGACGTGATTGCGACCGTGAACGCACTTGAACAGCGGTTAGAAGACATTGTTGTGCCGCTTGATGTGTCAGTGATTGGTTGCGTGGTGAACGGCCCGGGTGAAGCCATGGTGGCTCACATTGGCCTAGCCGGCGCCAAGAACAAAAGCGGTTTCTACAAAGATGGCCAGCGCCAAAAACTGCGCATTGATAACAATAACATTGTTGATGACCTTGAAGCGCAAATACGTGACTATATTGCGCAATCGGCTCGCGACGAAGAAAGTGCTGCGCAATCCATTGCAATTAAGCAACTGGACGAGTAAGCAGATTTTACCGCAGCTGCGGAAATACGTATAATTAGCCTTCAGTTTGACTAAGATGACGGCGCGGGCCAACAACTGGCTCAGCAGCCGTCATTTTTTAACCAAGGAATTAAGTGACGGTGGCCAAGCAAATTCAAGCCATTCGCGGAATGAATGACATTCTGCCTGAGCAAACAGCCCGCTGGCAGTACTTTGAGGCAGTGGTTCGTGATCTGGTGAGCAGTTATGGCTATAGCGAAATTCGCATGCCAATCGTGGAGCAGACCGATCTGTTCAAACGCTCCATTGGCGAAGTGACCGATATCGTTGAAAAGGAAATGTATACCTTTAACGACCGTAATGGTGACAGCCTGACTTTACGCCCGGAAGGCACAGCAAGCTGTGTCCGTGCTGGTAACGAGCATGGCTTGTTGTATAACCAAACGCGTCGGCTTTGGTATACAGGCCCAATGTTCCGTCACGAGCGCCCACAGAAGGGACGTTATCGCCAGTTCCATCAAGTTGGGGTGGAAACCTTTGGTTTGCAGGGCCCAGATATTGACGCTGAACTGATTTTGATGACGGCGCGGTTGTGGAAAAAGCTTGGTTTAACCGACTATTTAACGTTGGAATTAAACTCCTTGGCGTCTAATGCTGCCCGGGCCGAGTATCGCCAGGCACTCACGAACTATTTACGTGATCACCTCGAATTACTCGACGAGGATAGTGTGCGCCGCTTAGACACCAACCCATTGCGGATTCTCGATTCGAAAAACCCGGCGATGGCGGAGATGCTCGCGGATGCGCCTAAGCTGAGTGAGTATTGGGATGACGAGTCACGGACACATTTTGCTGAACTTTGTGCGCGCCTTGACGCCGCGGGTATCCAGTACGTTCATAACGAGCGTCTCGTGCGTGGTCTTGATTATTACAATCGCACCGTGTTTGAGTGGGTAACGGAAAGTTTAGGTGCTCAAGGTACTGTGTGTGCTGGTGGACGTTACGATGGCTTAGTGGAACAACTCGGTGGCAAAGCAACCCCCGCTGTTGGTTTTGCCATGGGCGTTGAGCGTCTAGTTCTGATGCTTGAGCAGCTGGACCAGCAAGTTTTACCACGCGAAGTGGACGCCTATATTCTTGCGGCGACGGCTGATGCTGAGATCCCAGCGCAAGGGTTAGCAGAAAAGTTACGTGATAACATGGCAGGACTGCGGGTCATGTTACACTGCGGTGGTGGTAAGTTTGCCAAGCAAATGAAAAAAGCAGACCAAAGTGGTGCACAAGTTGCGCTAATTTTGGGCACCGAAGAAGTGCAAAATAATCAGATTACAGTAAAATATCTGCGCCAAGACACTGCGCAAGAGACATTAACGTTTACGGAATTGACCGAAGTGCTGGCCAGTTTGGTTGCAAAATAAGAGGAAGAAGTCAGTGGAACATGAAGATCAACAAGTCGAAGAGATTAAAAAGTTTATTAAAACTTACGGCCCGTGGATTATTGCCGGTGTCGTCATTGGTTTAGGTTCATTATTCGGCTGGCGCACGTATCAAGATAACCAAGTTGCCGCGGCACAAGCGCGCACTGCGGTTTACCAAGAGGCGTTAGAGACATTACAACGCTCATCGGCGGAAGAGGGCATTCTCATTGCCGAGCAACTATTAGATGAAGTTGCTGGGTCTGAGCACGCCGGCTTAATTCGCTTACAACTTGCGCAAAAATTGGTTTCAGTTGCTGATTTCAATGGCGCCCAAAGCCAACTTCAGCAAGCATTAAATGAAGTGAAATCAGACGAGCTGAAAAGCTTAGTGCGCACCCGCATGGCACGAATTGCGATTGAACTGGGTCAGTTTGATGAAGCTGAAACACACTTGAATGCAGTTCGTCAAAACGCTTATAAAGGGTTGGTTGCAGAAATTCGTGGCGATTTACATCACGCGCGCGGAAACTTTAGCGCCGCACGGGAGTCGTACCTGCTAGCGCAAACAGAGCAAGCTGAAACAGCATCACAAGCTCTGCAAATGAAAATCGACAATTTAGCAGGACAATAATAATGGTATTAAAACGTTGGCTAACCGCGTTCGCTGCAACAGCTCTTTTGGCTGCTTGTTCTTCTTCTGATGACGGCCCGCGCCATGCGGAATTGCAACCAATCACTACGTCAGTGGAAGGTCGCATTGAATGGCAGACTCGGGTTGGAACAGGTATTCAGCAACATTACTCGCGGTTACGTCCAGCGGTGCAAGACGACAAAGTCTTTGTCGCTGATCGTCATGGTGCTGTGGTCGCATTGAACGTGGCCGATGGCCGTCCGATTTGGCGCCAAGAACTTGGTGGTCGTCGCGGCATTTTAAACCGTTGGTTTAAAGGCGAACCGGCGCGTATTAGTGGCTTAACGGCTGCTGGCCCACTATTATTTGTGGGTACCGAGAACGGTAAAGTCTACGCGTTTAATAATGAAACAGGTGAAATAGCTTGGGAACAGAAGGTTCCTGGTGAAGTGTTAGCTGCTCCTGCTGTTGGTGATGGCCGTGTGGTTGTCCATTTAGGCAATGGCCGCGTTGTTTCATTGTCTGCGCGCAGTGGTGAGCTCCAGTGGCAACATGAAGACGACGTGTCTTTGTTGTCATTACGTGGTACCTCACAGCCTGTGATTTCCAGCGGTGGCGTGATGTTCGGTGGTGCAACCGGAAAAGCGGTGGTGTTAATTGCGCAAACTGGCCAGCTAGCTTGGGAAGAGCGAATTGCAACGCCAACTGGTTCAACGGAACTGGAACGGATTGTCGATGCCGATGGCACGCCTTTAGTCATCAGTGGCACTATGTACCTATCAGCGCAAAATGGTGAGTTAGTCGCTCTCGACTTGCGCACCGGTGAAGCCTTGTGG
>JAMCWV010000048.1:5683-6552 GCA_023481025.1 Gammaproteobacteria bacterium | reverse complement strand
GCGCAGTGTACAGAGGGTTAACGTAGACCACGGTCATACCCGCGCGCAAGATCCCGAATAAAGCAACTGGATACTGCAGCAAGTATCGAGTGAAGATTTAGCGTTCTTGCAATATACCGGTGGTACCACGGGTGTCTCAAAAGGCGCAATGCTGACCCATCGCAATATGGTGGCGAACCTCGACCAAATTTCAGCCTTTATTTTGCCGCGTTTAAGCGATGGCAAAGAGGTCGTGATTACCGCATTGCCGCTCTATCATATCTTCGCCTTAACCGCGAACTGCTTGGCCTTTTTGAAGTTTGGTGGCAAGAACATTTTGATCACCAATCCGCGTGATATGCCGGCCTTTATCAAAGAGCTTGGTAAGCACAAGTTCACCATGATCTCTGGTGTAAATACCCTGTTTAACGGCCTTTTACACACGCCAGGCTTTAAAGACCTCGATTTCTCACACCTGAAAATCGCGCTCGGTGGCGGTATGGCCGTACAACGTGCTGTCGCTGAAAACTGGGAGAAGGTCACAGGTGCCGCGTTGTTGGAAGGCTATGGTCTGACTGAGTGTTCGCCAGTAGTGACAGCTAATCCGTTTGATATCGAGCATTACACCGGTTCAATTGGTATTCCATTGCCATCAACGGAGTGTAAAATTGTTGATGAAGATGGTAACGAAGTGCCGATGGGTGAGCCAGGTGAGCTGTTAGTCAAAGGCCCACAAGTCATGGCGGGCTATCTTGGTCGTCCGGAAGATACCGATAAAGCTATTCAAGACGGCTGGTTCGCAACCGGCGATATGGCCACGGTCGACGAACATGGCTTCTTCCGTATTGTTGATCGGAAAAAAGACATGATTCTGGTGTCGGGCTTTAACG